>DATKHX010000151.1:0-3313 GCA_035510075.1 Allostellaceae bacterium | reverse complement strand
CCAGCCGGGCATGTGGTGGATCACGACGACGCCGGGATGCGGCCCGTCATTGGCCGGGTGCGCGTAATACGCTTCGCCGCGGTCGCCGCCGTGGCCGCGATAATGCGCCATTCCCGCCTGGATGTTGCGAAACGCCATGTTTGGTCCTCCCTCCAAAAGCCGGCGGCTCTCTTCGCACCGGGCCGCGCCAAACGCAAGCCGCATCTCGATGGCCAGTTGCCTACTCGCGGCTTGACATTTCCGCTCTTGTCTCGACCCTGCGGATACCGCGTCGGGGGGGGGAGAAGTCAGGATGACTAGCGCCTTGGGTGGGCTGCGGGTGCTCGATTTCACGACCACGATCGCCGGGCCGCATTGCGGGCGGCTGCTCGCCGATCTCGGCGCCGAGGTGATCAAGATCGAGGCGCCCGAGGGCGACATGATGCGCACCCGGCCGCCATTGCGCGCCGGCGCCAGCACCAGCTTCGGCCAGTTGAACGCGGGCAAGAAGAGCGTCGCGCTCGACCTCAAATCGCGGCGCGGGGTCGAGGCGGCGCGGCGGCTCGTCGCCACCGCCGATGTCGTCGTCGAGAATTTCCGCCCCGGTGTCATGCGGCGCTTCGGCCTCGACTATCCGTCGATGAAGGAGATCAAGCCCGACCTCGTCTACTGCGCGATCTCCGGCTACGGCCAGACCGGCCCCTCGGCCGAGTTGCCGGCCTATGCCCCGGTCATCCACGCCGCCTCGGGCTACGACCTCGCCCAGATCGCCCATCAGCAGGAGGAGCGGCGGCCCGACTATTGCGGCATCTTTGTCGCCGACGTGCTGACCGGCACCTACGCCTTTGGCGCGATCATGACGGCGCTCTATCGGCGGCAGCTGACCGGCGCGGGCCAGATGATCGACGTCTCGATGCTCGAAAGCATGCTGTCCCTGACCTTGAGCGAAATCCAGGCGGCGCAGTTTCCGGTGACGCCGCCCGGCCGCCCGATCTTCGGCCCGGTCGCGACCAAGGACGGCTACATCATGCCGGCGATCGCCAGCGAGCGCAGCTTTCAGAACCTCGCCGCCGCGAGCGGCCACCCCGGCTGGGTCAGCGACCCGCGGTTTGCGCGCTACACCGACCGGCGCCGCCACTGGGGCGATCTGGTCGACGAGCTCGAGCTGTGGTCGAAGACATTGACGACCGCCGAGGTGCAGGCGGTTTTTGACCGCCACGGCGTGCCGTCCTCGCCCTACCGCACGGTCAAGGAGGCGATGGCCGACCCGCAGCTCGCCCACCGCGATGCTTTTGTCGAGGTCGCCGACGCCGGCGGTGCCTTTCTCGCGCTGAACCCGCCCTTTCGGATGTCGGCCGCACCGGTCGCGGCACAGCCCTTTGCCGCCGCCCTCGGCGAGCACACCAAAGAGGTGCTGGCCGAACTCGGCTACACGGCCGCGGAGATCGGCGAATTGAGTGGCTGATGCGACCCGCTGCGATCGGAAATTGCCGTATCCAATCGCCGCCGACGCGATGCTATCGTTCCCGCAGCAAATCTGCGCTGACGCCAATGGCGAGCGGGCGCGATGGAGCGAGGAGACGATAAATGGCGCCGCGCATCGGATACTTGCTGCCGACCCGCGAAGCGATCATGCAGGGGCGGCCCGAGACCGGGCCGCTGCTGGCGCTCGCCGAGCGGGCCGAGAAGCTCGGCTACGACGCGGTCTGGGTTGGCGACTCGTTGCTGGCGAGACCGCGCCACGATCCCTTGACCCTGCTCGCCGCGGTCGCGGCGCGCACCCGCAAGGTCATGGTCGGCACCGCTGTCTTTCTGCCGGCGCTGCGCAACCCGGTCGTGCTGGCGCATCAGCTCGCGACGCTCGACCGGATCAGCGAGGGGCGGCTCGTGCTCGGCGCCGGCATCGCCACCGACGTGGCCAACATCCGCGCCGAATTCGCCGCTGCGGGCGTGCCGTTCGAAGGGCGCGTCGGCCGCATGATGGAGGGATTGCGGCTCGCCCGAGCGCTGTGGACCGGCGAACCGGTCGACTGGGCGGGGCGCTGGCCGGTCAAGGAAGGTGTGCTGGGTCCGACCCCGCATCGCTCCGCCGGGCCGCCGATCTGGCTCGCGGGCTCGGTGCGCCCGGCGTTCGAACGCGCCGCTAGGCATTTCGACGGCTGGTTTGCGAACGAGCCCGATCTGGCGCGGTGGGCCGCGCAATGGCAGGAGGTGCGGCAGATCGTACGCGAGGTCGGGCGCGATCCCGGCGGCTTTGCAGCTGCGAACTACGTGACCCTGGCGCTCGACGAGGATGCGGCGCGTGCCGAACAGCGGATCGATGCGTTTCTCGAAAATTACTACGGCCAGCCGGCGGCTGCCATGCGCAAGCGCCAGGCGTTGTTCGGCGGCCCGCCCGCCGCGGCCGGGGCTTGGCTGAAGGGTTACGCCGATGCCGGCGCCACCGATCTGATCGTGCGCTTCACCGGCGACCACGACCGCCAGCTCGAAGCAGTCGCCGGGTTGCGGGCGCAGCTCGGCTGGTGAGGCGGCCGGCTCGGCGCCGGACGGCCGATTTTGCCTCGATCACGCTCGGCGCGAGCGGCTCGCCAGGATTTCGGCCAAGGTGACGGGGCGAAAGCCCCAGACATCGACGCCGACATCGAATTGCCGCGGCAGTGGCTTCAGCCGGCCGTGGCTGTGTCCGTGCAGGTCGATCCCGCCCTTGTCCATGCCGTGCCAGCTGCGAAACGGGTAGTGGCACAGCACCAGCGACACGCCGTCGACTGTCGTCTCGGCATAGGGCTGCACGCTCGCCCAGGCTTGTTGAGCGGTCGTCGCCGGGGGATCGTTGTTGCCGGTGACGAGGCGCTTGATGCCACGCAGCCGGCTCAGCAGCTCCGCTGCCACGGAGGCCGGTTGGCGGATCGCAAAATCGCCGAGATGCCAGATCTCGTCATCTGCCCCGACTGTATCGTTCCATCGCTCGACGATCGCTTCGTTCATCGCCGCGACCGAGGCGAACGGCCGGCGATAAAGCCCGAGCGCCCCGCCATGCCCGAAATGTGTGTCGCTGGTGAAAAAGATCGTCGCCAACGCGGGATGTCAGGCGGCGGCGATGTCGGTTTGCGGAAAGTCGTTTCCTTTGTACAGCAGCGGGACGTCGAGTGCCCGAGCACAAGCGTAAGCGAAACAATCACCCATGTTGAGCGCTGCAGGGTGTCGTCCCCTGCCGTATTGTTCACATGCGGAGACCGCATGGCGGCCAATTTCGACTGTGATCGGCATGACTCGTATCAAGGCTTGTTCGAGAAAACGGTCCACTATCGCTCGAGCGGCGGGAATTGGTAGGTTG
>DATKHX010000150.1:0-8064 GCA_035510075.1 Allostellaceae bacterium | reverse complement strand
AAAAACCGTCAGCGCCAGCCCGCGCAGCAGGCCGCTGCGGTCGCTTCCGAGCAGCGAATGGTGCGCCCAGGTCACGGTCGTGCCCGACAGCAGCAGGACCAAGGTGAGCAGAAACGGGAACTCGAACGGATCGGGCGGATGGATGGTCTTAGGCGGCCACACGCCGCCCACCGGAAACAGGCTCGATGCAAAGAACGCCCAAAAAAAGGCGACGAAGAACATCACCTCGGAAAAGATGAACAGCGCCATCCCGTAGCGCAGGCCGAGCTGCACGATCGGCGTGTGATAGCCCTGGAAGGTCGCTTCCCGGATCACGTCGCGCCACCACACGGCCATGATCGCCAGAATGCAGAGCATGCCGATGATCATCAGCGTCCAGTCGTTGCCGTGCAGGTAGAGGATGCCGCCGCCGAAGGCCAGTCCCGCGGCGACCGCGCCGAGGAGCGGCCACGGGCTCGGATCGACCAGGTGGTAGGGATGCTTTGGGGCGGCGTGCGCATCATGCGCCGCGTGCATCTCGCTCATGGGCAAGCGCCTCTATCGCTCAATTTACAAAGTGTGCCGCCGGCGACTTGGCCGGCGCGGCTTCAGCGGCGGGCGGCGGCGTGTTGGCCGCTCGGAACATCGTGTAGGACAGGGTGATGGAACGTACTTCGCGCGTGTCGGGGTCCTTCAGCATGTCCGGGTCGACAAAAAACACGACACCCATATCGGCTTTTTGCCCGGGCTGCAGGGTCTGGTTGCTGAAGCAGAAGCATTGCAGCTTGTCGAAATAGATCCCGATTTTGGTGGGTGTCACGTTGTAGACCGCGCGGGCGGTCACGGGCTTTGCGCTGCGGTTTACGGCGCGAAAAAAGACTTGGGTCTGCGCACCCGGATGGACGGTGACGGCCGCGGTCAGCGGGCGGAACTCCCAGTCGAGGCCCGGTGCGATCTGGGCGTTGAAGCTGACGGTTACGGGTGTGCCCGAGGTCTCTTCGGGTGCTGTCTGCGCTCGCTGCGTCGTGCCGCCGAACCCGGTGGCGCCGCAGAAGATCCGATAGAGCGGCACCGACGCAAAAGTCAGCCCGGTCATCCCGGCGGCGACCGCGACCAGGATCAGCACGGTGATGCCGTAGCGCGGGCGCCGCCGCGATCGGGGCGTCGGATCGACCGGGCCTGCCGAAACCGGCACGCCCTAGCCTCCGATCCGCACGAGGGTAATGGCGTAGAGCAACACCGCCAACGCCGCGAGCACTGCGAAGAGCGCCCGGTTGCGCGCCCGGATCTGCCGTTCGCGCATCCGCTCCGCGTCGTCCATGGCCGTCATCGCCAGGCTCCCGGCGCCAACGCCGCGCCGGCGCGGTCTACCAGCAGCGCGCTGAAGATCAGCAGCAGATAAAGCAGCGAAAAGCGGAACATCAGCCGGGCGCTGCGCTCGCTTTCGTCGCGCCAGACCCGCATCGCGGTGCCGGTGAAGAGCGCGCTCAAAACCAGCGCGGCGGCGGCGTAGAACCCGCCCGCGATGCCCAGCGCCCAAGGCGCCAGGCTCGCCGGCCACAGCACCAAGGTATAGAGAAGCATCTGGCGTTTGGTCTCGCGCGGGCCGGCGACGACCGGCAGCATCGGCACGCCGGCTCTGGCGTAATCGTCGGCGCGATAGAGTGCCAGCGCCCAGAAATGCGGCGGCGTCCAGAAAAAGATGATTGCAAACAGCGCGATCGCGCCCCAACCGATGCCCCCGGTCGCCGCCGCCCAGCCGATCAGCGGCGGAAAGGCGCCGGCGGCGCCGCCAATGACGATGTTCTGCGGGGTGCGCCGTTTGAGCCACATCGTGTAAACGACGACATAAAAGCCGATGGTCAGCGCCAACAGCCCGGCCGCCGCCCAATTGAGCGCGAGCCCCATGATCAGGACCGCGCCGCCGGCCAGCACGACGCCAAAGCCGAGCGCCTCGCCCGGCATCATCCGGCCCGCCGGCAAGGGCCGTCCGGCGGTGCGGCGCATGATCGCGTCGATATCGCGATCATACCACATGTTGATGGCGCCGGCCGCACCGGCGCCGATCGCGATGCACAGCACCGCAACCACGGCGAGGACGGGATGGAGATGCCCCGGCGCCACGGCGAGGCCGACCACGCCGGTAAAGACGACCAGCGACATGACCCTCGGCTTGAGGATTTCGACATAATCGCCGAGCGCCGTCACCGGCGCTCTCGTCGGGGGCGTGGCCAGGCGAGCTTCGGACAGTTGCGACAAGGGGTTCGGGCTCCTTAGGTCAGGATCGGCAGCTCGTCGTAGCTGTGGAAGGGCGGCGGCGACGACACGCTCCATTCGAGCGTCGTCGCGCCTTCGCCCCAGTAATTGGCTCCGACCCTGCGCCCGGCGAACAAGGTGTGAAACACGATAAAGACGAAAAACAGGGTCGCGGCGTAGGAGATGTAGGAACCGATCGACTCGACGAAGTTCCAGCCGGCAAAAGCGTCGGGGTAATCCGCGATCCGCCGCGGCATGCCGGCCGCGCCGAGAAAGTGCATCGGAAAGAAGGTCAGGTTGACGCCGACGAACGTCGCCCAAAAGTGGATCTTGCCGAAAGTCTCGTTATAGGTCCGCCCCGACATCTTCCCGATCCAGTAATAGAACGCGGCGAACAGTGAAAACACCGCCCCGAGCGACAGCACATAGTGGAAGTGCCCGACGACGTAGTAGGTGTTGTGCAACGAGAAATCGACACCGGCATTGGCCAGCACGATGCCTGTAACGCCGCCGATCGTGAACAAGAAGATAAATCCCAAGGCAAACAGCATCGGCGTCTTAAAGTCGATCGCTCCGCCCCACATCGTCGCGATCCACGAGAAGATCTTGACCCCGGTGGGGACGGCGATGACCATTGTCGCTGCGGTGAAATAAGCGCGCGCATCGACCGAGATGCCGGTGGTGAACATGTGGTGGGCCCAGACCACCGTGCCGAGAACCGCGATCGCGACCATTGCATAGACCATGCCGAGATAGCCGAAGATCGGCTTTTTCGAGAAGGTCGAGACCACTTGGCTGATCATGCCGAAGCCCGGAATGATCATGATGTAGACTTCGGGGTGGCCGAAGAACCAAAACAGATTCAAAAACAGCAGCGGGTCGCCGCCGCCCGCCGGCTGGAAAAAGGTGGTGCCGAAATTACGGTCGGTCAGCAGCATCGTGATCGCCCCGGCCAGCACCGGCAGCGCCATCACCAGCATGAACGCGGTAACCAGCACCGCCCACACGAACAGCGGCATCTTGTGCAGGGTCATGCCGGGCGCGCGCATGTTGAAGATCGTCGTGATAAAGTTGATCGCGCCGAGAATGGACGAGGCGCCGGCGAGGTGCAGCGCGAAGATCACCATGTCCACGGCGGGTCCGGGATGGCCGATCGTCTCCGAGAGCGGCGGATAGAGCGTCCAGCCGGTTCCGGCGCCTTCGCCGACGAAAGCCGAGCCGGCGAGCAGCGCGAAGGACGGGACCAAGAGCCAGAAGCTGATGTTGTTGAGACGCGGGAAGGCCATGTCGGGGGCGCCGATCATCAGCGGCACCATCCAGTTGCCGAACCCGCCCATCATCGCCGGCATGATGGTGAAGAAAATCATCATCAACCCATGCGCGGTGACGATCACGTTGTAGACCTGATGGTCGGTGATGAACGTGTTGTGCGGCTCGATCAGCTGCGTCCGCATCGCCACCGACAACCCGCCGGCGATGACCCCGGCGGTAACGGCGAAAATCAGGTAGAGCGTGCCGATGTCCTTATGGTTGGTCGAGCAAAACCAGCGGACGAAGAAGCCCGGCGCGGCCCCGTGCCCATAGTCGTCGTGATGCGCGTCGGCGGCGTCTGATGCCGGCTGATAAGTCATCCCTCGACCTCTTTGATCTCAGTGTCCGACGGGCGCCGGGCGTGCGGTGCCGCCCGATCCGGGGATTGCGGCGACCCGCACGGTGTTCTCGCCGCTGTCGGTTTGCGCGAATTTCTTTTTCGCGCCGCCGAGCCAGCGCTGGAACTCGTCCTTGGACACGGCCTGGACCTCGATCGGCATAAACGCGTGATTGATGCCGCAGATCTGGTCGCACTGGCCGCGATAGGTGCCGGGATGCTCGACCCTGAACCAGCTTTCGTTGACCCGGCCGATGATCGCATATTCCTGGACACCGAATGACGGCACGAACCAGTCGTGCATCACGTCGGTCGAGGTGATCAGCACGCGAATATTCGTGTCGACCGGGACGACGAGCGGGTTGTCGACCGTCAGCAGCCGCGGTTGCTCCGGCTTCAAATCCGCGTCCTGGACGAAATCGCTGTTGAACGCGAGCCCCCCCTGGTTCGGATACTCGTAGGACCAGTACCACTGGTGGCCGATGACCTTGATCGTCATGTCGGGGTTCGGCACCCGGTCCATAAAGTACATCAGCTTGAACGAGGGGATCGCGATGATGACCAGAATCAGCACCGGGACGATCGTCCACAGGATCTCGATGACGGTGTTGTGCGAGGTGCGCGTCGGCACCGGATGGCGACGTTGATTGAAGCGCACGATCGTATAGAGCAGTAGGCCCAAGACAAAGACGGTGATCAGGCCGATGATCACCGTGAGTTCGTTGTTGAAGGCCTCCAGTCGAGCCTGGACCGGGGTGGCCGCGGGCTGGAAGCCGAGTTGCCAGGGCCGCGGCTCGGCCGCCCGGGCGGCGGGCGTCAGCCCAACGGCAGCGATCATCGCGAGCACCGGCGCCAACAGCGCCGTGGTCGTCCGCTCTTTGGTCGGCAGCCCCGTCGATCGCACCATGCACCCGTCGCCCGTGATTTGTTGCAACCCGCCGCCCGGGCGGCTCAAGGCGGCGTACGCGCGCGATCCTATCCGAGCGCCGCCGTCGACCTCGCTCCACCGGCCCCGGCCCCGTCCCGCCGTCGCTCGAGCACCAGCCGCACGCGGCGAAGCGGCGGCGAGCCTACACCATCGCCAGCGCGCGTCACAACCGGCCTAACCTATTGCGTCAAGCCGCCGCAGCGCGCTCCGGCCAGTGCTGCGGCCGGCCTCGCGCGCGCAATCGCGACTTCCGCTCGCGCCCGCCGGCGACCATATTGAGGGCAGCACCAAAGGAGCAGCGAATGACCGATCTCGCCGTTACCGACGAATTGTTTTTCGAGCGCACCGGGATGGAGGCCGGCCGGGTCGAGTCGATCGTCGCCGACGCGCTCGCTGGAATGGACGACGGCGAGCTGTTTCTCGAATACAGCCAGTCCGAGAGCCTCGCGCTCGACGACGGCCGCATCAAAAGCGCGAGCTTCAACACGACGCAGGGCTTCGGGCTGCGCGCGGTCGCCGGCGAGGCCGCCGGCTACGCCCACGCCTCGGATTTGTCCGAGGCGGCGATCCGCCGCGCCGCGGCGACGGTGCGGGCGGTGGCGAGCGGCTATTCGGGCGTGATGGCCGGGCCGCCGCCGGGCACCAACCGCAGCCTCTATACCGACGTAAACCCGCTGGGCGTCGATCTCGCCGCCAAGACCCGGCTTCTCGCCGAAATCGATGCCTATGCGCGCAGCCGCGATCCGCGAGTCAAACAGGTCATGGCGTCGTTGAGCGGCGTATGGCAGGCGGTGCAGATCATCCGCGCCGACGGCCGCCGGGTCGCCGACGTTCGTCCGCTGGTGCGCATCGGCGTTTCGGTCGTCGTCGGCGAGGGCGACCGCATGGAGACCGGCTCCTCTGGCGCCGGCGGCCGTATGGCCTATGAGCGTTATCTCGACCCCGTGCACTGGAAAGAGCAGGTCGACGAGGCGCTGCGCCAGGCGTTGGTCAATCTCGGCGCGGTGCCGGCGCCGGCCGGCGAGATGATCGTCGTGCTCGGGGCCGGCTGGCCCGGGGTCATGCTGCACGAAGCGGTCGGGCACGGCCTCGAAGGCGATTTCAACCGCAAGAAGACCTCGGCCTTTTCGGGCATGATCGGCGAGCGCGTCGCAACCAAAGGAGTGACCGTCGTCGACGACGGCACGTTGCCCGACCGCCGCGGGTCGCTGACCGTCGACGACGAGGGAACGCCGACCAATTGCACGACCCTGATCGAGGACGGGATCCTTAAAGGATATATGCAGGACCGGATGAACGCCCGCTTGATGGGTGCCGCACCGACCGGCAACGGCCGGCGGCAAAGCTTCGCCCACGCGCCGATGCCGCGGATGACGAATACTTATATGCTGGCCGGCGACCGCGACCCGAAAGAGATCATCGGCTCGGTCGATCGCGGCCTCTATGCGGTCAATTTCGGCGGCGGCCAGGTCGACATCACGTCGGGCAAGTTCGTGTTCTCGGCCTCGGAAGCCTACATGATCGAAGGCGGCAAGATCGGGCCGGCGGTCAAAGGCGCCACCCTGATCGGCAACGGCCCCGACGCGATGACCAAGGTCACGATGATCGGCAACGATCTGGCTCTCGACCACGGCATCGGCACTTGCGGCAAGGATGGGCAAGGCGTGCCGGTCGGTGTCGGCCAGCCGACGTTGCGGATGGACGGGCTGACCGTCGGCGGCACCAACGCGTGAGGCGTGCCGCGAGCGGCTGCGGCATCAGGGGGGAACATGCGGCTCTCGCGCCGCGGGCGCGGTCTGGCGCTTGCGGCAATCATCGCGGCGGCTCTGCCCGCCGGCCGCTCGGCTGCCTGCACCGATCTCGGGCAGGCGCCGACCACGCGCTGGTCGCTCGCGACCGAAAATGGCGCGTCGTGGCTGGTGACGCCATGTGGCCGACGTTTATTGAGCTTCGGCGTCAATGCTCTCGATGGCGGCTATCCCTATCGCGAGAAGGCCGGCAAAGTCTATTATAGCTGGACGGCGTTCGCCCCGACGCAGCAGGCGTGGGTCGAGGCGGCCCGTCGGCGCCTCGCCGCCTGGGGGTTCGACAGTGCGGGGGGCTGGGCCTTGCCGCCGCAGCAGCTGCGGCTGCCGACCATCGTCAATCTCGAGCTCGGCCGCCGCGCGCGCTTTCACTGGTTCGACCCGTTCGCGCCCGACACTGAGGCGCGGATGACGGCGCTCGCCCGCGAGCTCGTCGCTCCCTACCGCAATACCCCGTATCGGATCGGCTATTTCTCCGACAACGAAGTCGGCTGGTGGGCCGGCGCGCTGTTCGTCTTCTATTCGATGAAGCCGGCGGATTCGGCGACCAAGCAGCGCTGGGTCGAGACCTTGCAGCACCGCTACGGCGGCGACTGGGCGCGCTTCACCGCCGATTTTGAGCCGCCATCGGGCGTCGGCTCGTGGGCAGACCTGCTCGCGGCGACCGGGATGACACGGATGCGGCCCGGCGGCGCCGGCATTCATGTCGTCCGCGAGTGGTGCGGCATCGTCGCCCGCCATTACTACGCGCTTGCAGCACGCGCGATCCGGGCCGCCGACCCCGAGGCGCTCTATTTCGGAGATCGTCTGCCGATCTACTACGATCCGGCAGCGGTCCGCGCAATGGCCCCCTATGTCGATGCGATCGCGACCAACTACAATGTCGATGCGAGCGACGGCTGGATCGCCGATTATTACTTCGACGGTTTGCGGAAATTGTCGGGCGGCAAGCCGGTGCTGGTCTCCGAGTGGTTTTTTGCGGCGCGTCAGAACCGCACCGGCAACCGCAACAACGGCCATCTGATGACCGTCGACACCCAGGCCGAGCGGGCGGCGGGGGCGGCGGCTGCGACCGAGAACTTCGCCGGAATCCCGGAAATCATCGGCGCCCACTGGTTCCAATATTACGACCACCCCCAGGGTGGACGCCCCGATGGCGAGGATTACGATTTCGGGCTCGTCGACATCAACGACGAGCCTTATCGGCAGTTGACCTCCGCGCTGGCGACCGCCAATCGCCGCGCCTATGAAATTCACGGCGAAGCAACGGTCCGGGCGCCCCGATCGGGGGAGTTCGTCATCCCGCGCGCCGCGGTCGAGCTGCGCAAGAGGTCGTTGTCGGACTGGCCGAAGCCGGCGAGCCTGATGCCGCGGCTGACCGCTTCGCCGGGCGCCGTCGAATTCGGCGAAGCCTATTTGTCGTGGAGCGAGCGCGGTCTGCAATTGGC
>DATKHX010000149.1:0-2689 GCA_035510075.1 Allostellaceae bacterium | reverse complement strand
ATCGTCAACATCCATGAACGCGCGGTGCCGCAATCAGACGCGATCATCGCCGCCGCCGCCCCGGTGCGCGTGGTGATCGAGCTGAATGGCGGAACCGCGGCGCGGCTCGGCATCGCGCCCGGCGACCGGGTCCTGTTCCCGATTTTCGGCCCGGCGCCATAGTTGGCGGTTGCGACCGAGGCGTGGCGCCTGTGCCTACAGAAACCCGCGGATCAGGTCGAGAAAGGCATCGAGGCGGTCGTGATGGACCCAATGGCCCGCGTTTTCGAAGGCGACCACCTGGGCGTTGCTGAAGTGGCTTATCCGGCCGTCGTCGAGCGGGTTCGACGCCCAGCTTTCCTTGCCGTATACGAGCAAGGTCGGACAAGTTATGCGGCCCCACAATTCTTGGGTCTCCGCCTGCGTCATTTCATAGGGCCGTTCGGCGCGGACGTAATTGTCGAATTTCCAGCTGTAGGTGCCGTCTTCGTTTTGGTTAACTCCGTGCTGGGTCAGATGTAGCGCCTGTTCCGGAGAAAGATGCTGGTTTTCCTCCTGCATGCGGTGGAATGCGTCCTCGATCGAGGCATAGCGCCGCGGCATCCGCCCGGAGAGCGCGCGCTGCTCGTCGATCCAGCCTTGCATGCGCTCGGCAATGCCCCGCTGCCGGCGCTCGCGGACCCGCCGCGGCGACGCGCCGAGGCCTTCGATCGCGACGAGCCGCCTGACAAAATCGGGGTAGATGCCGGCGTAGCGCAGCGCAATCACCCCGCCCAACGAATGGGCGACGATCGTCACAGGCGCCAATTCCTGCTGATGGATCAGCTGGGCCAGATCGTAGACATAGCCGGCGAGCGCATAATTGCCGTCGGGCGACCATTGGCTGTCGCCATGGCCGCGCAGGTCGGGAGCCAGCACGTGCCAATCCTGCCGCAACGCATCGGCCACCCAGTCCCAGTTGCGGCAGTGGTCGCGACCGCCGTGGACGAGCAGCAACGGCGGCGCATCGGGGTTTCCCCAATCGACGTAATGCAGCCGCAGCCGCTGCGAAAAATAGATGCGCGAGGTCGGGCCGGAGCTGTCCGGGGTCATCGGCGGGTCTCGTTGTCGTCGAACGGCGCCCGGACCCTAGCGCCTGCGGACGCAAACGAAAAGCCGCGCTCGCCGACCGCATGCAAAGACCCCCGTGCGCATCGATCGGCAAGCGGGGGTCGCTGTTGCGAAGGCTGACTTCGCACCCGGGCTTGCAAGCCCAGGCTAAATCTTGGACTTAGCGCTCGGTTGCCGATGCCAAGCGGTCGGCAACTTCGAGATTCCCCGGTGGAAGCATGTCGACCGGACACCCTCCTGTTGGGTTGACGACATTATGCATTTGGGGCCCGTCGCGAGTGCCGTCAAGAGGCGCCGGGTCGCGCGAGCCGGTCGCCGTGTGACTAATTCTGTTAGCACTCTCTGGCGAAGAGTGCTACAAGAGCCGTGGCGTCCGGTCTCGAGTACCGGTCTTTAACCTGAGGAGGGGCCCAGTGCAGTTTCGACCGTTGCAGGACCGCGTGCTGGTCCGCCGCATCGAAGAAGAAGAGAAAACCAAGGGAGGGATCATCATCCCCGATACCGCCAAGGAAAAGCCGATGGAGGGCGAGATTCTCGCCGCCGGGCCGGGGACCCGTGGCGACGACGGCAAGTTGCATCCGCTTGACGTCAAGATCGGCGATCGGGTGCTGTTCGGCAAATGGTCGGGCACCGAGATCAAGGTCGAGGGCGTGGATCTCGTCGTCATGAAGGAAAGCGACATCATGGGTGTCGTTGAAAAGTCCTGATGAGGGAGTGAATTATGGCTGCAAAAGAAGTCCGCTTTCACACCGACGCGCGCGACCGGATGCTGCGCGGCGTCGACATTCTCGCGAACGCGGTTAGAGTCACATTAGGGCCGAAGGGCCGCAACGTCGTCCTCGACAAATCGTTTGGCGCGCCGCGCATCAGCAAGGACGGCGTGACGGTCGCCAAGGAAATCGAGCTCGCCGACAAATTCGAAAACATGGGCGCGCAGATGGTGCGCGAAGTCGCCTCGAAGACCAGCGATCTTGCGGGTGACGGCACCACGACCGCGACCGTGCTGGCGCAGGCGATCGTGCGCGAGGGGGCAAAGGCGGTCGCCGCCGGCATGAACCCAATGGATCTGAAGCGCGGCATCGACCGGGCGGTCGAGGCAGTCGTCAAGGACATCGAGGCGCGATCGAAAAAGGTGTCGACCAACGACGAGATCGCCCAGGTCGGGACGATCTCGGCCAATAACGACCGCGAAATCGGCAAAATGATCGCCGAGGCGATGCAAAAGGTTGGCAACGAGGGCGTGATCACGGTCGAGGAAGCGAAGTCGCTCGAAACCGAGCTCGACGTTGTCGAAGGCATGCAATTCGATCGCGGCTACATCAGCCCGTACTTTGTGACCAACGCCGAGAAGATGGTGGCCGAGCTCGACGAGCCGTACATCCTGTTGAACGAAAAGAAACTGTCGAACCTGCAATCCTTGCTGCCATTGCTCGAAGCGGTCGTCCAGTCCGGCAAGCCGCTGTTGATCGTCGCCGAGGATGTCGAGGGCGAGGCATTGGCGACCCTCGTCGTCAACAAATTGCGCGGCGGGCTCAAGGTCGCGGCGGTCAAGGCGCCCGGCTTTGGCGACCGGCGCAAGGCGATGCTCGAAGACATGGCG
>DATKHX010000148.1:0-6549 GCA_035510075.1 Allostellaceae bacterium | reverse complement strand
GTAATAAAAGCCCTCTCCATCTGATGCCAGAACCTGTCCGAAAACGCTTCCCCGACCGTCCGCCGACTTCATCTCGTGGCGGGCGCTCTTAACCAAACGAGGCGCCAGCCGCTCCGGCCGGACGCCTTGACGCGGCACGGTCGGTTCGCGATATTGCCGATATGAGTATAAGCGGCCGGACCGTCGTCCTGACTACCATCACTCGCCGCGGCGGGGTGTCGGGAGGTCGTGTACGCTGAGCCAGCGCCGATACTCGAACCTGACAGACCCCGCCGGACAACGGACGGGGTTTTTTGCTGAATATCGAGCCCCGTCCAACGGCACCATCGACGGAGCACGGGACGATGTCTGAGACAGTCGACCAGATTGTAAATTCGCCGATCGCCGTGACCCTGCCCGACGGTGCGCGCCGCGCGTTTCCGGGGCCCGTCACCGGCGCCGCGATCGCGGCCGCAATCGGGCCGGGGCTGGCCAAAGCGGCGATCGCCGTGCGGCTCGACGGCCGGCCGCGCGATCTCGCTACGGTGATCGACCATGACGCCGCGGTCGCGATCATCACCCGCGACATGCCCGAAGGGCTCGAGATCCTGCGGCACGACGCGGCCCACGTCATGGCCGAGGCGGTCAAGGAGCTTTATCCGGAGACCCAGGTCACGTTCGGTCCGGCGACCGAGACCGGCTTTTATTACGATTTCGCCCGCGCCGAGCCGTTCACCCCCGAAGACCTCGAAAAGATCGAGGCGCGGATGCGCGACATCGTCCGGCGCGACGAGCCGATCGCGCGCGAAGTCTGGGACCGCGACGCCGCGGTCGCGTTCTTTTCCGGGATCGGCGAGCGCTACAAGGCCGAGTACATCGCCGAGATCCCGGAAGACGAGGAAATCAGCCTCTATCGGCAAGGCGATTTTGCCGACCTCTGCGTCGGCCCGCATCTGCCGTCGACCGGCCATCTCGGGCAAGCCTTCAGGCTGATGAACGTGGCCGGAGCTTATTGGCGCGGCGACGCGAGGAACGCACAATTGCAGCGCGTCTACGGCACCGCCTGGGCGTCCCAGAAAGACCTCGACCAGTATCTCTTCCGGCTCGAAGAGGCCGAGCGCCGCGACCATCGCCGGCTCGGCCGCGAGCTGGAGCTGTTTCATTTGGGCGAGGAGGCGGTCGGCAGCGTCTTTTGGCACCCCAAGGGCTGGACCTTGTTCCGGGTCATCGAAAGCTATTTACGATCCCGGCTGGAGGCCGCGGGCTATCAGGAGGTCAAGGGCCCGCAACTCTTGGACCGCAGCTTGTGGGAAAGATCGGGGCACTGGGAGAACTTCCGCGAGAACATGTTTGTCGCCGAAAGCCGCGACGAGCGGGTGCTGGCAGTCAAGCCGATGAACTGCCCGGGTCATGTGCTGATCTTCCGTGACCGGCTGCGCAGCTATCGCGAATTGCCCATGCGCCTCGCCGAATTCGGCAGCTGCCATCGGAACGAGCCGTCGGGGGCGCTGCACGGCATCATGCGGGTGCGCGCCTTTACGCAGGACGACGCGCACATCTTTTGCGCCGACGAGCACGTAGGGGAGGAGGCGAACGCCTTCTGCCGATTGCTGATGTCGGTCTACCATGATTTCGGCTTTGACGACGTGGCGGTCAAACTCGCCACTCGGCCACCCAAGCGGGTCGGCAGCGACCGGCTATGGGATCTCGCAGAAAAGCGCTTGCAGGACGCGGTCGAGGGCGCTGGTCTCGCCTACACGCTCAACCCCGGCGAGGGCGCCTTCTACGGCCCGAAGCTGGAATTCGTGCTGCGCGACGCGCTCGGCCGCGAATGGCAGTGCGGCACCTTGCAGCTCGATTACGAGATGCCCCAACGGCTCGGCGCCTCCTATGTCGGCGAGGACGGCGCGCGCCACGTCCCGGTGATGCTGCATCGCGCGATTTTTGGTTCGATGGAGCGCTTTATCGGCATCCTGATCGAGCATTATGCCGGCCGCTTCCCATTGTGGCTCGCCCCGGTGCAGGTCGTCGTGGCCACGATCACCTCGGACGCGGCCGATTACGCCGCCGATGTCGCGCGCGTCTGCGCGGCTGCGGGATTGCGCGCAGCACTCGACTCCGAGAATGAAAAAATCGCCTATAAGGTGCGCGAGCACAGCCTCGCGAAAGTGCCGATAATGTTGGTCGTCGGCCGGCGTGAGGCGGCAAACCGGTCGGTCGCGCTGCGGCGGCTCGGCGGTAATGAGCAGGAAGCTCTTGCGCTTGGCGAGGCGGTTGCTAGATTGACGCAGGAGGCAGCGGTTCCGTCGGCAACATAACGAGAACCAGAAAATCTCGGGTGACGTATTCAACCAGCAATAGGAGAGCCTAGATACCTAGACCACCAATGAACTTCACCCCTACCCGCGAAGGGCCCCGGATCAACGAAGAAATCGGTGTCCCTCGCGTGCGCCTGGTCGACGACCAGGGCAACATGGTGGGGGTTGTCGGGCGCAACGAAGCGTTGACGATGGCTGTCAACGCCGGCCTCGATCTGGTCGAAATAGCGCCGAACGCCGACCCCCCGGTGTGTAAAATCCTCGACTTCGGAAAATATAAATACGAAGAACAGAAAAAGAAGAACGAGGCGCGTAAGAAGCAAAAGATCATCGAAGTCAAAGAAATCAAGCTGCGCCCCAGCATTGACGATCACGATTACGATGTCAAGATGCGCAGCATGGTCAAATTCCTCGAGGAAGGCGACAAGGTCAAGGTGACGATGCGGTTCCGCGGGCGCGAGCTGGCGCATCAGGAGCTCGGCATGGACGTCTTGGTGCGGGTCCGCGACAATCTGCAGGAGCTCGCCAAGGTCGAGCAGATGCCGCGCATGGAAGGCCGCCAGATGACAATGGTCATGTCACCGAAATAGGCCCCGCCGCACCGGGACGAGTGGGTGAGGCGGCCGCTTGCTTTCAGCGAAGTGCGCCGGTATAACGCGCGGCTCGAAAACGGGCCGAGGGCCGCGGCGGAATTGATATCTCGCCGGCGGGCTGGCACCAGGAATTGCAGAATGCCCAAGCTTAAAACCAAGAGCGGCGCCAAGAAGCGGTTCGGCCGCACCGGCACCGGCAAGATCAAGCACAATTACGCCTACAAGCGCCATCGGCTGATCAGCAAGCCCAAGCAGGGTAAGCGCAAGCGGCGTGGCACGACGACCATGGAACAGGGCGACAGCAAGCTCGTCCTGACTTACATGCCTTATTTGCGGGGCTGAGCGATGGCGCGCGTCAAACGCGGGGTGACGACCCACGCCCGCCACAAAAAGGTCCTAGAGCTCGCCAAGGGCTACCGCGGCCGCGGCTCGACCGCCTATCGCGTCGCGATCGAAAAGGTTGAAAAGGCGCTGCGCTACGCCTATCGCGACCGCCGCAACAAAAAGCGCGATTTTCGCGCGCTGTGGATCCAGCGGATCAACGCCGGCGCCCGCGAGCACGGGCTGACCTATTCGCAATTCATGCACGGGGTCAAGCTCGCCGGGCTCGATCTCGACCGCAAGGTATTGTCGGACATCGCGATCCGCGAGCCGCAGGCGTTTTCCGCGATCGTCTCCACCGCGCGCTCGGCGCTCGACAAATCCGAACCCGTGGCTAGAGCGGCTTAAGCCGGTGCGTGCGAAAACGGGATTGCCTCTCACCCCGGCCCTCTCCCCGCGACCGGGGGGAGGGAGGGACCCGCGTCAGCGGGAGGGTGAGGGGCAGCTGTCGGTGGCATTCTCAACCCCCGCTTTGGGACGATTTACTGGCGGGCGCATGCGTTGAGGTTCGGCGCCGAGGCGTTGTCAGCCGCAAAGGGGCCGCACCATACGGCCCCTTTTTCTTAGGAATTGATCGATGTCAGAGTTCGCTTCGCAGAGCGCCCTCATCCTCGACGAGATCGCCGCCGCTCCTTCACCCGACGCGCTGGAGGAGATCAGGGTCAAGGTCCTGGGCCGGCGCGGCAGCTTGACCCTGGCGATGCGGGAGCTCGGGGCCCTCGATCCGCAGGCGCGGCGCCGCGCCGGGGGCGAATTGAACGCCGCCAAGGAGCGGATCGCCGCGGCATTCGCGGAGGCTGCGGAGCGGCTCGGCCGGGCGGCGCTCGCCGAGCGGCTCGCGGCCGAGCGCGCCGATGTCACGCTGCCGGTGCCGTTTGCCGGCGAAGGGCGCATCCATCCGATCAGCCAGACGATCGACGAGATCGTCGCGATTTTTGGCGAGATGGGGTTCGTCGTCGCCGAGGGGCCGCATATCGAAGAGGATTTCTACAACTTTACAGCACTCAACATCCCGCCCGAGCATCCCGCCCGCCAGGAGCACGACACCTTTTACCTGCCCGAACGCGCCGACGGCACCCGGCTGGTGCTGCGCACGCACACCTCGCCGGTGCAGATCCGCACGATGCTGGCACAGCAGCCGCCGATCCGGATCATCGTCCCGGGCCGCACCTTTCGCTGCGACCATGACGCGACCCATTCGCCGATGTTCCACCAGGTCGAGGGGCTCGTCGTCGACCGCGGCGCCCATATGGGCCATCTGAAGGGCTGCCTGATCGAATTCTGCCGCGCGTTTTTTGGCCTCGACGATCTGCCGGTCCGCTTCCGGCCGAGCTATTTCCCGTTCACCGAGCCGTCGGCCGAAGTCGACATCGGCTGCTCGCGCACCGGCGGCGAGTTGAAGATCGGCGCTGGCGGCGACTGGCTCGAAATCCTCGGCAGCGGCATGGTGCATCCCAAAGTGCTGCAGAGTTGCGGCATCGACCCCGCGCAATATCAGGGCTTTGCGTTTGGGATGGGGATAGAGCGGGTGGCGATGCTGAAATACGGCATCCCCGATCTGCGGACCTTCTACGATTCCGATTTGCGCTGGTTGCGCCATTACGGCTTCCTGCCGCTCGACATCCCGTCCTTGGTGCGCGGCCCGCTGACCGGGGTGAGCGTGGCATGAAGACGACGCTCGACTGGCTCAAAACCCATCTCGACACCGACGCGTCGCCGGCGTCGGTTGTCGAGCGGCTGGTCATGCTCGGCCATGATGTCGAGGGCGTCGAGAACCGCGCCGCGGCGCTCGAACCCTTCACCGTTGCCGCAGTCGTCTCGGCCGCGCAGCATCCCAATGCCGACCGCCTCAAGCTGTGCGTCGTCGACACCGGCAACGAGACCGTTCAGGTGGTGTGCGGCGCGCCCAACGCGCACACCGGCATGAAGGGCGTCTTCGCCCCGCCCGGCACCGTGATCCCGCGCACCGGCGCCCTTCTCAAGGAGAGCACGATCCGCGGCGTCGCCTCGCGCGGCATGCTGTGCTCGGCCTACGAGCTCGGGCTCGGAGACGACCATGACGGCATCATCGAGCTCGCCGAGGACGCTCCGGTCGGGGCTAAATATGCCGACCTCCTGGGGCTCGGCGACGCTGTAATCGACATCAAGGTGGCGCCGAACCGCGCCGACTGCCTCGGCGTGCGCGGCATCGCCCGCGATCTCGCCGCCTCAGGACTCGGCCATCTGAAGCCGCTCGACACGACCCCGGTCCCTGGCCGGTTTCGTTCGCGGATCGGCATCGCGATCGAGGACCGCTCGGCCTGCCCATTGTTTCTCGGCCGTCATATCCGCGGGCTCCGCAACGCAGCGAGCCCCGATTGGCTGCGCCGCCGCCTCGAAGCCATCGGGCTGCGGCCGATCTCCGCCCTGGTCGACATCACCAATTTCCTCACCTTCGATGTAAACCGGCCGTTGCATGTTTTCGACGCGGGCCGGCTCGCCGGCGATCTGACCGTCCGGCTGGCCCGCGCCGGCGAAACCCTGCACGCGCTCAACGGCCAGGAATACACGCTCGACGCGCAAATGACGGTGATCGCCGACCGGGCCGGGGTGCAGAGCCTCGGCGGGGTCATCGGCGGCGAGGCGACCGGCTGCACCGAAGCCACGACAGAAGTGTTGATCGAGGCGGCCTTGTTCGATCCGATCCGCACCGCCGCCACCGGCCGCCGGCTCAACATTTCGAGCGACGCGCGTTATCGCTTTGAGCGCGGGCTCGACCCGGCTTTTGTCGGAGGCGGGCTCGAAATCGCGACCCGGCTGATCCTCGAGGAGTGCGGCGGCGAGGCGGCGGAGGTGGTGACCGCCGGCGCCGTCCCGGATTGGCGGCGGCGTTACGTGCTGCGCGCCTGGCGCCCGGCGAGCCTCGGCGGTCTCGACGTGCCGGCGGGCGAAAGTGCCGCAATCCTGTGCGCCCTCGGCTGCGCGGTCGACCCGCTGCCATCAGGCGATCTGTCGGTCGAGCCGCCCCCCTGGCGCGGCGACATCGAGGGCGAAGCGGACCTGGTCGAAGAGGTGCTGCGGGTCAAGGGCTACGACCATATCCCGGCGGTGCCGCTGCGCCGCGAAGCGGTGTTGCCGCGCCCGGCTTTGGTGCCAATCCGCCGCCGCTCGGAGCTGGTGCGGCGCGCTCTCGCCGCCCGCGGGCTGACCGAGGCCGTGACCTTTTCGTTCGTCTCGGCGCGCGAAGCCGATTTGTTCGGCGGCGCCAAGCCTGAGCTGCGTCTCGTCAACCCGATCAG
>DATKHX010000147.1:0-2208 GCA_035510075.1 Allostellaceae bacterium | reverse complement strand
GCGTTCATCTCGCTGGCGATTCGATCGAGGCGGATCATTCGCTCTTTCATCCAGGATACCGTGCAAATCTTTCCGAGCTCACGCCGAAGATATAATCACATTTGCTGCTGTGCAACATCATATTTTGCAAGCGGTTATGCGAAAATGCGTTAGCTATTGCTGCAATGCAAGATAACCGGCCGACGGCGCGCGGCGCATCGGGTTCGGCTGATCGGCGAGCTTGGCCTATCGCGCGGTCGAAGCTCGCCCCCAGCTTCGCTAACGACCATCCCGACCCGTGCGCGCGCTCACGATCCGCCGTAGACCGGGATCACCGCGCCGCGGGTCACCAGGTTTTCCGCGGACGCGAGAAAGACGATCAGTCGGGCAATAGCGGCCGGCGCGACCCACCGGCGGTGATCGGCGTCCGCCATCGCCGCCCGGTTGGCCGGCGTGTCGAGGACCGACGGCGCCACGGCATTGACCCAGATCTCGTCGCCGGCGGTTTCCTGGGCGAGCGACTGGGTCAGGGCCGCGACCGCGGCTTTGGACGCGGTGTAAGCGATCATGCCGGCCCCGAGCCGCGGCTCCAACGCCGGCCGGGCCGAGACATTGACGATGCGCCCGCCTCTGGCACCGCCGGGGCCCGGCTGTTGGCGGGCGCGGAAAGCGCCGACGGCGGCGGCCGAGCACAAAAAGCACGACAGCGCGTTCATGCGGAACTGGTCGGTGAAATCGCCGGCCGAGGTGTCGGCCACGGGCGCCATCGCAAACCCGCCGGCGAGGTGAATCGAGGCCCATAGCGGCGGCAGCGCCTGGTAGAAACCGCGGACCGCACCCTCGTCGGCGACATCGACATCGCGAGCGATCCGCACCCCGGCATCGTTCGCGTATGAGAAATCCGCAAGCTCCGCCGCCACCAGATTGGGCACATGGCAGACGGCACCAGCGGCGCGCAACGCCGCGACAACCGCGCGGCCGAGCGCCCCGGTCCCGCCGGTCACGACGACATGGCTGCCTGCGAAATCGACCATGACGAGGTCTCCCACCCGAGCTTCAGCGCGCCATCATAATCTTGCATCGGCAAATGAACGCCGGATTTGCAGGTATGGCGGGCTTGCGGATTTCGAGGGCCGCTGCGCTGCCGTGCGCGCACCGGAAACTATTATCCCGATCAGGTGTTTCGAGATCATGACCCAAACAAGGCAAATGCGATCGACCCGCCCGCAACAAACGGGGTCGCGATGATTACCCCGGCCCAGTGCCGTTCCGCCCGGGCGCTGCTCGGCTGGTCATTGGCCAAGCTCGCCGCCGCCGCTTCGGTGACCGAGAGCAGCATCGACAATTTCGAGCTGGAACGCAGCGCCCCGGACGGTGCCACGGCGAACGCCATCGAGCACGCGTTTGCGGCCGTCGGCGTCGCCTTTTCGCCGGATGGCGACGATGTTCGGCTGCTCAGCCCGGGAGAGGTAAGCGGCTAGGCCTCACCTTATCCGTTACTTCCCGTGGCGCCGTTTTCGACATCACGACGACGCCTTCGACGTCTTTGGCTATCTTGAGCTCCAGGCGCAGTTCGGGTCCGAGCGGCGCCAATTCCATGCCGAGCGCGCTGCTCGGGGTGGCGCTCGGCCGCTGCCCCTCGCCCGGCTCGGCCGAGGCGAGCTTGGCGGGAATTGCGCCGATCGTGGCGACGAGCGTGTGATTCTTGCCGTCGCGCTCGACGGTCAGGTCGAGCTTGCTGCCGACCGGCGTTTCCGCCACCACACGCGGCAGGTCGTGCGCGCTGTGGATCGGGTGGCTGCCCGCCGCGACGATCACGTCACCCGATTTGAGGCCGGCTTTGGCTGCCGGAGTGTCGGCGCTGACCGAGGCGACGAGCGCGCCCTCGGGGTGGTCGGGATCGAGCCCGAGGCTCTTGGCGATCGCCGGTGAGACATTCTGGATCGAGACCCTGAGCCAGCCCCAGGTCACCGACCCGTGCTCTTTAAGCTCGCCGACCACATATTTCGCGAGGTTCGAGGGGATGGCAAAGTCGATCCCGACCGAACCGCCGGAGGGAGAATAGATCGCGGTGTTGAGCCCGACCACTTGCCCGGCAAGGTCGAAGGTCGGACGGCCGGAATTGCCCCGGTTTATAAGCGCGTCGATCTGCGGAAAATCGTCGTATGGGCGTTCGTTGATGTTGCGTCCGAGAGCCGAGACGATGCCTGCGGTCACGGTGCCGCCGAG
>DATKHX010000146.1:0-4302 GCA_035510075.1 Allostellaceae bacterium | reverse complement strand
CGCCGGCACCGACAATTCGAAGCTGCTCTCGGCGACGATCTGGCTTTCCGACATGCGCTATTTCAACGAGATGAACGCGGTCTGGGACGCCTGGGTCTCGCCCGGCAACACCCCCGGCCGCGCCTGCGTCGAGGCCCGCCTAGCCGCGCCGCACTGGAAAGTCGAGATCGCCGTTATCGCTGCCCGCGAGTAAACCTCGAACCCGACGGCCTCACCCGCGCGCCTGCGGCAGGTCGAGGCGGACGGAGACCGCGGCGCTAGCGATGACGGCGATGTCGCCGGTCTCGTTATCGGGCACGTCGAGTCCGCCCTTGACCACTTCGACCGTGACCTCGCCATGCGGCAGGGCGGCTTTGACGGCGGCGGCATCGACCTTGGCCGGCTGCTGCACGCCGATCGTCACCTCGACCTGCATTTGGCGGGCGTCGAGCTTCAGGGTGCGGATAAAGGTCAGCGAGCTGTGGTGGAGGGCATCGGCGACGGCGCGGACCGCCGCCTTCGTGTAGTCGCCGCCATGCAAGTCGTTGCCGGCTCCCATTTCGAGGATCACGCGTTTGGCCGGCATCACGCACCTCCCTGCGGCAGGTCGAGCCGCACGATCGCGGCGGCATTGGCGATCACGGTTTTGTTGGTGCCGGCGTCGTTCGTTATTTCGAGACCGCCTTCGACGACGTCGACCGTCCCGGTGCCGTGCGGCAATACCGCCAGCACCGCGGCCTTGTCGACCTGCTCGGGATGCGGCACCCCGATCCTGACCTCGACCCGCATCGAATCGACCGGCAGCCCGGCCGCGTCGGCAACGCTCAGCGAGTTGTGCCACAGCGCGTCGCGCAACGCCCGCACCGCCGCCTTGGTGTAATCGGCGCCGCGGATATCGGTCCCCATGCCGATCTGCAGCACCATGCGCTGCCACGCCATGCTCTCCTCCCTCGCCGGCCCTTGCTTCGGGGAACTCTACGCCGTTGGCGGGGCCGCGTCACCCGCGCCGGCGGAGCGCGCCGCTTGACGGAAATCGCCGTGCGAAACATTGCCACGGTCTGCGGCACCCGAATGCGTGGAACCGCCCGGCCGGGCGGTCTATAGACACCGGCGCGGCGCTGATCTGCCGCCGACGCGACGGATTTCCGTCTTCGTAATAAAAGGGCCGTCTGATGCGTAAGTTTGCGGAAGAGGGTCTCCGATGATCCGGCATCGCCGAATGCGAAGTCGTTTGAGGACGTTTTCGATAATTCTATGCATTTTCGGGTTTATGCTGTGGGTTGCCGCCGCGGCATTGTACGTCATCCCGGGCCACGCGAGCGATGTCTCGATCGATCACCTAAAGGCGTGCGAGCTGGGCATCGTGGTCGGCGGCGCATTTATTGTCGGCGCCATTGCGTTGTACGCCGCCAGCGTCTGAGTTGACACCCGCCAGGGCAGGCTTGCGCCGGCAGGGCTGCTCATGGCCGATGATTGACGCGCGGCCGCGGCGGTGCTGTAGGATAGCCGCGCGTCAAGCGCTCGAAGAAGCCCGATGGCGCAGGTGTGGGACGAGGAAACGCCGCAATGACGACGACCACCGCGACCGGCAGCGCCGCGCTGTCCGAGATCGAGCATCGCCGGCAGCTGCGCCGCGCGGTCATCGCCAGCACGATCGGCACCACGATCGAGTGGTATGATTTCTTCATTTACGGCACGGTGACCGGGCTCGTTTTCGCCAAGCTCTATTTCCCGGGATCGGATCCGCTCGTCGGGACCTTGCAGGCCTTTGCGATCTACGCGGTCGGTTTTGTCGCGCGCCCGGTCGGGGCCGCCATCTTTGGCCATTACGGAGACCGGATCGGGCGCAAGGCGGCGCTGATCGCGACCTTGCTGTTGATGGGCATCGCGACCTTTCTCGTGGCCTTTGTCCCCGGCTACGCGAGAATCGGCATCTGGGGCGCGGTGATCTTGACGGCCCTGCGCACCCTGCAAGGGATCGGAGTCGGGGGCGAGTGGGGCGGCTCGGTGCTGATGTCGATGGAATGGGCAAGGACCACCGCCCACCGCGGCTTTGTCGCCTCCTGGCCGCAGTTCGGCGTGCCGTCGGGGCTGTTTCTCGCCAACCTCGCGGTATTGGCGTTCAGCGCGCTTTCCGGCCCGCAGTTCATCGTCTGGGGCTGGCGCATCCCGTTCATTCTGAGCATCGTGCTGGTCGGGGTCGGTCTCTACATCCGGCTCGGCATCCTCGAAACCCCCGCTTTTACGCGGCTCGTCGCCGAAGATCGCGTCGAGCGCGCGCCGGTGCTCGAAGTCATCAAGCGTCAGCCGCGCGAAATCATCCTGACCGCCTTGGCGCGGATGGCCGAGCAGGCGCCATTTTACATCTTTACCGCTTTTGTTTTCACCTATGGGACGACGGTCCTGCACAGCTCGCGCAATCTGCTCTTGGTCGCGGTGCTGGTTGCCTCGGTCGTATCGTTCTTCACGATCCCGATTGCCGGGCACCTCTCCGATCGGATCGGCCGCAAACGCATGTATCTGATCGGCGCCGCGGCGATGGGCGTCTTCGGCTTTATCTATTTCGCCCTGCTCGACACGATGGTCCCCGGCTGGATCTTTCTGGCGATCGTCGTGTCGCTGATCCCGCACGATCTGATGTACGGCCCGCAGGCGGCGCTGATCGCCGAATGCTTTACCGGCCGGCTGCGCTACAGCGGCGCCTCGCTCGGCTACCAATTGGCCTCGGTCATCGCCGGCGGCCCGGCGCCGCTGATCGCGACGGCATTGTTCGCGTCCTATAAATCCGGCTACGCGATCGCCTTCTACATTCTTGTCTGCGCGGTCATCAGCCTGATTTCGACCGCGCTGCTGCCCGACTACACCAACCGCGATATTTCCGCTGAGTACGATTCCGCCTGAGCGCAAGCCGCTTATTTTCGCGGCTGGAATGCGCGGCACGGTTGGCAGGAAAAAGCGCGGCTGATACGCTGCTCGGCAAATAAGAAACGCTCCGGCGCATCGCCCGCGAGGAGAAACGGCACCCGGCGCTCGCAACCGCCCGGCAATCAGGAGGAAACAATAGTGAGCACACCCGACATCGCCGCCGGCGGCGGCATCTCCGACGCCGAACATCGCTCCCAGCTGCGCCGTGCGGTCATCGCCAGCACGGTCGGGACCACGATCGAATGGTACGATTTTTTGCTTTACGGCACCGTCACCGGGCTGGTGTTCGGAAAGCTCTTTTTTCCGCAATCTACTCCGTTGATTGGCGTATTGCAGGCGTTCGGAGTGTTTTTTGTCGGCTTTGTCGGGCGGCCGATCGGCGCGGCGATCTTCGGCCATTGGGGTGATCGGATCGGCCGCAAGGCGACGTTGATCGCAACATTGCTGGTGACAGGCATCGCCACCTTTGCCGTCGGCCTCGTTCCGGGCTACGCGAGTATTGGAGTTTGGGGCGCCATTCTGCTGACGGTGATCCGATTGATCCAGGGAATCGGGGTCGGCGGCGAGTGGGGCGGTTCGGTGCTGCTGGCGATGGAGTGGGCGCGTTCCAACAACAATCGCGGCTTTATTGCCTCGTGGCCGCAATTCGGTGCACCGGCCGGGCTGTTCCTGGCCAATCTGGCGGTGCTGGGCTTCAGCTGGTTGTCCGGCGACCAATTCTTGGTATGGGGTTGGCGCATCCCGTTCTTTATCAGCATCATCATGGTCGGCATCGGCCTTTGGATACGGCTCGGCATTCTCGAAACCCCGGTGTTCCAGAAAGTGGTCGCCGAGGACCGCGTCGAGCGCGTGCCGGTGCTCGAAGTGCTGAAGCGCCAGCCGAAGCAGGTCGCCCTCAGCGCGCTGCTACGCATGCCCGAGCAAGCGCCGGGCTACATCGTCGGGACGTTCATCTTTACCTACGGCACGACTGTGCTCGGCGTGTCGCGCGATTTTCTGTTGGTTGCGCTGATAGTGCAGACGGCGTTGGGCTTCATGTGGGTCACGGTCGCCGGGCACCTGTCGGACCGCGTCGGCCGCAAGAATATGTACATCATCGGCTGCGTATTCATGGGAATTTTCGGCTTTGTCTACTTCGCACTGCTCGACACCAAGATACCGGGGCTGATCTTTCTCGCCGTCGCCATTTCGTTGATCCCGGTCATGACGATGTACGGCCCGGAGGCGGCGCTGATCGCCGAGAGCTTTTCGCCGCGGTTGCGCTACAGCGGCTCGTCGCTCGGCTATCAGCTCGCCTCGATCATCGCCGGCGGCCCGTCGCCGTTTATCGCGACGGCATTGTTCGCGGCGTTTCATTCGAGCCTGCCGATCGCGCTCTACATCCTCGGCTGCGCCGTC
>DATKHX010000145.1:0-18938 GCA_035510075.1 Allostellaceae bacterium | reverse complement strand
TGAGCGTTCGGCCTCGAACGTTGCACCTTCCCGCGCGCAAGCGGGGGTCCAGGGCAAGTGCGTCAGCCTTGTAACCCTGGATCCCCCGCTTTCGCGGGCACGACGAACAAGATCCCAAATTTCAAGATTCATTTTGGGCGGTGGTAGCGGTGCGGGACAAAGGGCAGTCGCGCGACACGGGCGGGGCGCGCGGTGCCGCGCACAATCAGTCGGAGCGGCGTGCCCTGGGCGGCGTGGGCGGCATCGACATAGCCCATCGCCACCGGCGCGGCGGCCGAGGGGCCAAAGCCGCCGCTCGTCACCTGTCCGATCCCCGCGCCGGCGGAATCGGCGATTGGCGTCAGCTCGCGTGCCGGTGCGCGTCCGTCGGGGCGAATGCCGACGCGCTTGCGCGCCGGGCCTTGCGCCAGCTGGCGCAGGATGACCGCCGCGCCCGGAAAACCGCCTTCATCGCGCCGCCTCTTGCCGATGGCCCAGCCAAGGTCGGCCTCGACCGGGGTCGTCGTCTCGTCGATGTCGTGGCCGTAAAGGCACAGCCCGGCTTCGAGGCGCAGCGAATCGCGGGCGCCGAGGCCGACCGGTTTCACCTCGGGTTCGGCGAGCAATCTTTCGGCCAGCGCCTGGGCGCCCGCCGCCGGCAGCGAAATCTCGAAGCCGTCCTCGCCGGTGTAGCCGGAGCGCGTGACCAGGCATCGATGGCCGTCGAGCGCAACTTCAGCAGCAGTCATGAACGGCAGTTCCGCGACGCCCTCCGCCAGCCGCGACAGAACCGCTGCCGCCCATGGCCCTTGCAGCGCCAGCAGCGCGCGTTCGTCGAGCCGCTCGATCGTGACGATTCCGTCGAGATGGTCGCGAAGATGAGTGCAATCGGCGTTCTTGGTCGCGGCGTTGACGACGAGGAACAACCCGTCGCCGAGCCGCGTCGCCATCAAATCGTCGAGGATGCCGCCCGCGCCGTTCAGCAGCAGCGTGTAGCGCATCCGCATCGGGCCGAGCCCGTTGATGTCGCCGGGCACCAATGTTTCGAGCGCCGTCGCCGGGTCGGCGCCGACAAGACGCAGCTGGCCCATATGCGACACGTCGAACAGCCCCGCCGCGGCGCGGGTATGCAAATGCTCGGCGAGGATGCCGGCCGGGTAGTGCACCGGCATCTCGTAGCCGGCGAAGGGCACCATGCGGGCGCCGAGCGATTGGTGGAGCGAGTAAAGCGGCGTCCGCTTGAGCGGCGGCGCGGCGGCATCGGCAGCGGGCACCCGGGCACCTCCGACAGAGAGCGGACGCGGCGGCGTCCCCTATGCCCCCTCTGTCGTGGACCCTGAGAGATTCACCCGCGCTCCTGTCCTTGCCCTCCCCGCTGGCGCGGGAAGGCAGGTGGTGGTGCGGGCTTACTCCTTCGGTGAGCGAATGGGCTGCGAACCCCTCCCGCTGCTTTCCAGAGCGCCCTTCCGCCCGCAGTCCTTTTGCCTGAGAGTTTCCGGGGCGGTTGCTCCTTCGGCGCCGCGCCCGATCTAAGACAAGCGCGGCCTCTCCTGCGGGCGTGCAATCAGCCCGCTCGGTCTATCACCGCCAGCCCGATAAGGCCAGCCTGTTCAGCTCTACCCGCGGTATCGACGGGCCGGCCGCTACAATGGTTGGCGAGGGTCTAAGCCATGACGGTGGGAGCCAAAGGGGGCGCGACACGTCGCCCAGCGCCAATGCGCGGAATATTTGTTATCCTCGGGCGATCTTTCCCGGTGACGACGGCGATGGACTACGAAGCTTTTTTCTCCGAGCGCCTCGAAGCCCTGCACCGCGAGGGGCGCTACCGCGTCTTCGCCGACCTCGAGCGGCGCTGCGGCGGTTTTCCGCGAGCCTACGATCATCGTATCGGCGCCGAGGTCACCGTGTGGTGCTCGAACGACTACCTCGGCATGGGCCAGCACCCGGCCGTGCTTGCCGCGATGGCGGATGCGCTGCACGCGCTGGGCGCGGGCGCCGGCGGCACCCGCAACATTTCCGGCAACAGCCACCTGCACTTGCTGCTGGAGCGCGAGCTCGCCGACCTCCACGGGCGCGAGGCGGCGCTGGTCTTCACCTCGGGCTATGTCGCCAACGAGGCGGTATTGTCGACCCTGGGGAGCGAGATGCCGGGCACCGTGGTGCTCTCGGATGCGCAGAACCATGCCTCGATGATCGCCGGCATCCGCCACAGCCGCGCCGAAAAGCACATATTCCGGCACAACGACCCGGACGATCTCACCCGCCTGCTCGCTGCCGTAGCACCCGACCGGCCGAAGCTCGTCTGCTTCGAGTCGGTCTATTCGATGGATGGCGACATCGCGCCGATCGCAGAGCTGTGCGACGTCGCCGACCGGTTTGGCGCGATGACATATCTCGACGAGGTGCACGCCGTCGGACTCTATGGCGGGCGCGGCGGCGGCGTCGCCGAGCGCGACGGCGTCATGCACCGCCCGACCGTGATCCAGGGGACGCTCGGCAAGGCGTTCGGGGTGGTGGGCGGTTATGTCGCGGGCTCGGCGGCGCTCGTGGATTTTGTGCGCAGCTATGCGCCGGGCTTTATCTTCACGACCTCGCTCCCGCCGGCATTGGCGGCGGGGGCGCTCGCCAGCATTCGGCATCTGAAACAAAGCCAGATCGAGCGCGACCGCCACCAGGAGCGCGCCGCGCGGCTCAAACGCCGCCTCGCCGAGGCCGGGTTGCCAGTGATGCCGTCGTCGAGCCACATCGTCCCGGTCATGGTGGGCGATGCCGAGCGGTGCAAGGCGGCGTGCGACGCGCTGCTCCAGCGCCACCGGATCTATGTGCAGCCGATCAACTACCCGACCGTGCCCAGGGGCCGCGAGCGCCTGCGGCTGACGCCGACGCCATTGCACAGCGACGCGGACATCGAGGCGCTGGTCAAAGGCCTCGGCGATGTATGGGACCGCCTGACCCTGCGCCGCGCCGCCTGAGGCGCCGGACGGAACGTCCGTGGCTGTAGGCGAATAAACTCCGCTCAAGCTCGCTACGGCAGCCCCGCTGCATCAGCGCGTCCACTTTAAGGCAAGATTAAAAGAAAACTGATCGCTCTGGCGAGCGTCGACGATTCCGGTATTGACTGAACCGATCAGGTGCCACGCCTCGTTGAAATCATATAGTGCGCCCAATCCGATTGCCGTGCGGGCGCGGGCGCCGACAGCATCGGCCGTCTGGCCGAACACTTCACCGCCCAGCGCCAGCTTGTCGGTGACCTGGTGCTGCAAGGCCCAGCCGTAGATGATGAAATTCCGATTACCGGCCCCGGGATTGTTGGTGTACCCGCCGCCGCCGAAGGTTGTCCAAGTCCCGAAGGACTTTTGCAGCCAGATCGGCACAAGCTCGGTCGTGGGCATGCCGTGCGCGGCCGGGCCTACGGGACTAAAGATTTGCGGAAATATCGCCACCTGCGGCCGCCAGCCGTGATCATCCTCTTGGATGAAACGGTATTTGACCCCACCGCCGAGAGGCGCCCACGAGAGCCCGATGCCCCCCGGCCCGGGATTGGGGTTGATCGGCAGGGTCACGGTCAGTTGGGTGTTCGCGAACGCGCCGTAATCGATCTCGATGCCGACACCCGGATCGAAACCCTGGCCAGAAACACGCGTGCCCTGCATATAGAGATAATTTTCGAAATGCCCGGTTTCGGTCGGCTCGGGATCATCGGTCACGTAGGGCGGCCCAGCTAGCGCCAGCCTCGGGATCGCGAGCAAGGCCAAAGCAACCCAGCGCGCGCCGCGAATATAGATTTGATGGTTTTCCCGATCGAATGCGCGAGGCATGCGATCATGTCTCGTGGGTATTCGGCAATACGCCAAACGACAAAACAAAATGACTGAACAAAGACTATGGCAAGAGATTACTGATTTCGTACCAAGCCAGGGGCCGCGGGTGAAATCTTATGAAGCGTGCCCTTAATAGACGTGCTGCCCGCCGTTGACCGAGATCTCGGTGCCGGTGACATAGGCGGCGTCGTCGCTGCATAGGAAAAAGATCGTGCCGGCAACGTCGGAGGGGATGCCGAGCCGATGGAGCGGGATGCGCGGCAACAGCACTGCGGTTTCGGGCGACAGCATCGCGGTCTCGATCTCGCCCGGCGCCACCGCGTTGACGCGCACCCCGAGCCCGGCGAAATCGGCCGCCATCTCGCGGGTCAGCGCCGACAACGCGGCCTTCGAGGTCGCATAGGCCGAGCCGGCGAACGGGTGCACCTGATGACCGGCGATCGAGGTGACGTTGACGACCGCCCCCTTGCCGCGTCCCAGCGCCGGGGCGAAGGCGCGCGACAGGATCAGCGGCACGAAGAAATTCAGGTGGAACACGCGATGCCAGTCTTGCAGGTTGCCGTTGAGGGTGCCGAGCCGCTCGCGCGTCGGCGATTTCGGCGACACCCCGGCATTGTTGACGAGCGCGTGCAGCGGGCCGTCGAGAAAATCCTTGGCCTCGGCGACAAAGTGCTCGAGATCGCCGGGATCGCCGAGATCGGCGGTGATGTGATGGGTCCAGTTCGGGTCGCGCTTGCACTCGGGCGGGACCACGTCGCGCGAGCAGGTGATGATCCGCCAACCGGCGTCGCTGAAACGCTGGACCGTCGCGTGCCCGATGCCGCGGCTGGCGCCGGTCAGCAGCAGGACCTTGCGCTCGCCGCTCATCGCACCGCAACCCGCCGCGGAAAGTTCGCGCGCGGCTCCTCCAGTCCTTCGGGATCCTGATGGATGATGATCTCGGCGTTCGGATAGGCCGAGCGCAGCTTCGCTTCGACCTCGTCAGAGACCTCGTGTGCTCGCATCAGGCTCATCTCGCCATCCATCTCGATATGCATCTGGATAAAGGCGGTCGGTCCCGCGACTCGCGTTCGCAGATCGTGCGCCGCGGCCACATCCGGATGCGATTGGGCGATCTCCCGGATCTTCTCGCGTTGGTCATCGGGCAATTCCTGGTCCATCAGCTGGGTCAGCGAGAGCCGCGCCAAGCTGACCGCCGACCAGATGATCCAGACGCCGATCGCCGCGCCGAACAGCGGATCGAGGATGGGCAGGCCGAAGAAACCGCTGAGGACGAGCGCGGCGATGACGCTGCCGTTCAGGATCACGTCGCTGCGGTAGTGCAGTTCGTCGGCGGTAACTGCGATCGAGCCGGTGCGGCGCACCACATGCCGCTGATACAGCACGAGTGCGATCGTGACGACGATCGAGAACACCATAACCGCGATCCCCGCCGGCGGGTTCGAGACCGGAAGCGGGTGGACCAGCCGGCGCACCGCCTCGGCAAGGAGCAGCAAGGCGCTGCCGGTGATGAACGCCGACTGACCGAGCACCGCGAGCGGCTCCGCTTTGCCGTGGCCGAAACGGTGTTCTCGATCGGCCGGGGTCAACGCGTGCCGCACCGCGAGCAGGTTGACCACCGATGCAGCGGCATCGAGCAACGAGTCGATGACGCTCGACAGCAACGCGACCGAGCCCGTGTCGAGCCACGCCGCGAACTTCACCGCGATCAAAAGCAGGGCTACCCCGACCGAGGCGTAGGTCGCCCGCCGCCGCAGCCGCGCCGCTTCCGGACCGTAAATCAGGGGAACAGCCGTTCGCGTCGCCATTCGCCGCCCTCGCGGACAAACAACCAGCGGTCGTGCAGGCGCGAAGGGCGCTCCTGCCAGAATTCGATCCGCCGCGGCACGACTCGAAAGCCCGACCAGAAGGAGGGCCGCGGCACCTCGCCCTCGCCAAACCGCCGGGCGAAGTCCTCGACCCGCCGATCGAGCACGGCTCGACTGGCGAGCGGCCGCGACTGGTCCGAAGCCCAGGCGCCGATCCGGCTGTCGCGCGAGCGGCTGGCGAAGTACGCGTCGGCGTCCTGTGCCGACACCGGCTCGACCCTACCCTCGACCCGCACCTGGCGGCGCAGCGATTTCCACAAAAAGCATAGCGCGGCTTGAGGGTTGCCGGCCAGCTCTTCGGATTTGCGGCTTTCGAGATTGGTGTAAAAGACAAAGCCGCGTGCGTCGAAACCCTTTAGGAGCACGGCGCGCGCCGAAGGCAGCGCGTCTGGAGCGGCGGTCGCCAGGATCATCGCGTTGGCGTCGGGCTCGCACGCCGAGGCGTCGGCAAACCACCGCCCAAAGGGCGCCAGCGGTTCGGCTTCGGCGATCTCGTCCATGATCCGCTCCCCTACACCCATTCGGACCCTGCACTATTCGGACCCGATCTTTTCCCGGATCGGACTGGCCGAGCCCGGCCAGGCATGCCGATGCGGCGCGCCGTCCACAGCCTCTCCGACCAGCGAGGCGATCGTCATCTGCATCGCCCCCGCTTCGGCTCGGACGATCCGCTCGATCGCCGGCACGATTTGGCGCTGCCACGATGCCGAGATATTGCCGAGCCAGCTGCCGGCAAACGGAAGGTGCAACGCATCATAGAGGTCGCGCAAGGTGGCGGTTTCGGGGTTCCACGCTAACACCCAGCTTCCCGCCTGGGTATGGGCGACAAACCCGGCCGAGGCGAGCGGCTTCATATGCTCGTCGATGACGGTCGTCGCCACCCCGAGCTCGATGGCAAGCGCCCGGGTCGCCGGCACCGCGCCCGAACGCTGCGCCCGCGCCAGCGCCGCGATCAACGCGAGGCTCAGCCCCAGCTGCACCCCGCCGGAAGAGGTCGCCCCGATACGCTCGTCGATCCGCCAATGCGGCACGGCGGCGGCGACCTCGGCGCCGAGCAGCACCGCCATCCAAGAGATGTACATCCACAGCAGAAAGATCGGGATGGCCGCCAGCGCGCCGTAGACGGTCTGGTAGTAGGACATCGCTCCGATGTAGATCGTGAACCCGATCTTCAAAAGCTCGATCGCCGTCGTCGCGACCAGCGCTCCGAGGGTGGCGTCACGCCAGCGCACCGCCCCGTTCGGAATGAGCCAGTAGAGCAAGGTCAGCGCGACGAATTCGAGGAGTGCGGGCACCGCCCGCGCGGCCCCGTGCAGCCAGCCGCTTTCCAGCCATTGAAAGGCTTCCTGGCTGAACCCGGCGCGACGTGCGGCGATCTCGAAATAGGTCGACAGCGACAGGCTGAGCCCGACCAGCAGCGGGCCGAGGGTGATCAAGGTCCAATAGGCGAGAACCCGCTGCCCCCAGGGGCGCGGTGCGGTCACCCGCCAAATCAGGTTCAGCTGGTCTTCGACCGTGACCAGCAGCAGAACCCCGGTGGCGGCGATGCCGATAACCCCGATCGCCGTCGTCTGCGCCGCGGAATTGGCGAAGGCGCGGAACCACCAGCCCGCCTGCTCTCCGATCGACGGTATAAAGAATTTGAACACGAGCCCCAGGATCTGGTCGTGAAGCTGTCCGAAGATCGGAAAGACCGACAGCGAGCCGAGCGCGATCGCCGCCAGCGGCACCAGCGACACGAGGGCCGTATAGCTCAAGGCGCCCGACGCGGCAAAGCAGCCGTCGGCATTGAACCGGCGCAGCGAATAGAGCGCAAAGGCCGCCACCGTCGTCGCGGTGCCCCGCACTGCGCGACCGCGTTGGCTCTCGCGGCGCTTTTTCGCCTCAGGCAACATCCCGCAGACCTCACAGCCTCCGAAACTGGTAAACAGACCGGCGCGGGGCAATTATCCGTACTCGGCGCCGCGGCACCAGCACCATTCGAGATCGGCGCGAGCATTGGCCCTCTTCGCCGCCCTTGTATAGGATGAACCGCGAGGCGAGAAACGGGGATGACCATGCCGCTGATGGCGGGAAAACGCGGACTGATTATGGGGGTCGCCAACGAGCGCTCGATCGCCTGGGGCATCGCCAAGGCGCTGTGCAAGCACGGCGCCGAGATGGCGTTCACCTATCAGGGAGAGGCGCTCGGCAAGCGCGTTCGGCCGCTGGCGCGGAGCCTCGACAGCGATTTCGTGCTCGAAGCCGATGTCGCCTCGGAAGAAAGCCTTGATTCGTTGTTTTCGGCGTTGGCGCGTCGCTGGGAACAGATCGATTTCGTCGTTCATGCGATCGCCTTTTCCGACAAGGACGAGCTGAAAGGGAAATATCTGCAGACGACGCGGGCAAACTTTCTGCGCACCCTGGAAATCTCTTGCTACTCGTTCACCGACATCTGCCGCCGTGCGGCGCCGCTGATGAGTGCCGGCGGCAGCCTGTTGACCTTGACCTATTCGGGAGCGGAGCGGGTGATGCCGCACTATAACGTGATGGGTGTGGCCAAAGCGGCGCTCGAGGCCAGCGTGCGTTATCTCGCGGTCGATCTCGGCGGCGACAAGATCCGGGTCAACGCGATCTCGGCCGGCCCGATCAAGACCTTGGCTGCATCGGGGATCGGCGACTTCCGGTACATCCTCAAATGGAACCAGCTCAACTCGCCGCTCAAGCGCAACGTCACGATCGAGGATGTCGGCGGCGCCGCCCTCTATCTGTTGAGCGATTTGGCGGCCGGGGTCAGCGGCGAGGTGCACCACGTCGATTGCGGCTATCATGTCGTCGGCATGAAGGCGGTCGACGCCCCCGACATCTCGGTCGTGTGACGGGCCTGCTGAGACAATGTCGATGACGCATCGAATTTCCGCCGCTGCCGCGCAAGCGGGAATCCAGGGTGACGACCGAAGCGCCGTGGTCGCTGGATTCCCGCTTGCGCGGGAATGACGGCGCCCTCCGATCGGTCGCAAAAACCATGGCAGGCAACTCGTTCGGAACGCTGTTCCGCTTTACCACCTGGGGCGAGAGCCACGGGCCGGCGATCGGCGTCGTCGTCGACGGCGTGCCGCCGCGTCTGCCGCTCGCCGAGCCCGACATCCAGCGCTGGCTCGACAAGCGCAAGCCGGGTCAGTCGCGGTTTACGACCCAGCGGCGCGAGGAAGACCTTGTCCGCATCCTGAGCGGCGTCTTCGACGGGGTGACCACCGGCACGCCGATCCAGCTCTTGATCGAAAACACCGACCAGCGGTCACGGGACTACCGCAACATCGCCGACCGCTTTCGTCCCGGCCACGCCGACTACACCTATTGGAAAAAATACGGCGTGCGCGACTATCGCGGCGGCGGCCGCGCTTCGGCGCGCGAGACCGCCTCGCGGGTCGCCGCGGGTGCGGTCGCGCGCCAGATCCTCGGCCCCGATGTGACGATCCGCGGCGCGCTCGTCCAAATCGGGCCGCATGCGATCGATCGCGATGCCTGGGATTGGCGGGCGGTCGAGGACAACCCGTTCTGGTGCCCGGATGCGGCGATGTCGCTGCGTTGGGCGGATTATCTCGACGGGGTGCGCAAGACCGGGTCTTCGGCGGGTGCGGTGATCGAAATCGTCGCGAGCGGCGTGCCGGCGGGGCTGGGCGAGCCGATCTACGACAAGCTCGACGGCGACATCGCCCGCGCGCTGATGACGATCAACGCCGTCAAGGGTGTCGAGATCGGCGCCGGTTTCGCCGCCGCCGCGCTCCGGGGCGAGGAAAACGCGGACGAGATGCGGATGGCGGACGGAAAGGTCGTGTTTCTGTCGAACAATGCCGGCGGCATTCTCGGCGGCATCTCGACCGGGCAGGACATCGTCGCACGTTTTGCGGTCAAGCCGACCAGTTCGATCCTGACGCCGATGCGGACCGTCGACATCGACGGCAACGAGGTCGAGATCGCGACCCATGGCCGTCACGACCCCTGTGTCGGCATCCGCGCCGTTCCGGTCGGCGAAGCAATGGTCGCTTGCGTCCTTGCCGATCACCTGCTGCGCCATCGCGCGCTCGGCGGCGACCTCTGAGCGATGCGCCGCCTGCTGGTCGGCTTTTTTGCGGCGATCGGGGTCCTGACGGTGCTGTTCGTCATCGCCGTCGCGGTGGCGGTCATCCGGCTTCAGCCGAGCAAGCCCTCGCTTCCAGGCAATATCATCCTGTCGGCGGATCTGACGCGCGGGCTCGCCGAAGGGCGCGGCGTGGAAGGCTGGCGCCGGCTGATCCTGGGCGGCAGGCCGAGCCTGCGCGACTTTCTCGACGCGCTGGACGCCGGCGGCGGCGACTCGCGGGTCAAGGGGGTTCTCGCCCGCGTCGGCGACGATGAAATCGGCCTCGCCGAGGTTCAGCAGGTGCGCGACGCAATCGCCGCCTTCCGCGCCAAGGGAAAGTTCGCGATCGCCTTTGCCGACAGCTTCGGTGAGTTCGGCGCCGGTACTCGCCCTTATTATCTCGCGACTGCGTTCGACCAGATCTGGCTGCAGCCGATGGGCAGCCTGGGCCTGACCGGGCTCTATGCCGAGACCACCTTCTTTAAGGGCACACTCGACCTCCTCGGGATCGCCCCCGAATTCGATCATCGCGGCCGCTACAAAACCGCCGCGAATATCCTGACCGAAACCAAGATGACCCCGCCGCAGCACGAAGAAGTCGGAGACCTCCTCGATTCGATTTCCGGGCAGGTGGTAAGAGGGATCGCCCAGGCCCGCAAGTTGCCTCCGAACACCGTCCGTGCCGCTATCGACCAGGCCCCCCTGCTTCCCGATGAGGCATTGCGGGCAAAGCTCGTCGACTGGCTCGGCTACCGCGACGATGCGATCGCCGCGGCCCACCGGCGCGCCGGCTCGGACGCCCAGATCGTCAACCTCAAGCCTTATCTCGACAGCGCCGGACGGCCGCACCGCACGGGCGAAAGGATTGCGCTGATCTATGGGTCGGGGCTGATCGTCCGCGGCGGCGGGGCGGCAAACCCGCTGGCGGGCTCCGGCGAGATGGCCGCGAACGACATGACGCGCGCCTTTCGCGACGCGGTGCGCGACCCCAAGGTGCGCGCGATCCTGTTCCGGGTCGACAGCCCGGGCGGCTCGGTGGTTGCCTCGGAGACGATTTGGCACGATGTCGTCTTTGCCCGCGAGCGCGGAAGGCCGGTGATCGTGTCGATGGGCGACGTGGCCGGCTCCGGCGGCTATTACGTCGCCGCACCCGCCGACAAAATCGTCGCCGAGCCGGCGACGTTGACCGGGTCGATCGGGGTGCTGGCCGGCAAGCTGGTGGTGACCGACCTGTTGAAAAAGATCGGGGTGTCGAGCGACGCGGCTCAATTCGGCGCCAATTCGGCAATGTTCAGCGCCACCTCCGGTTTTTCCCCGCTCGCCCGCGCGCGCTTACAAGCGTTTCTCGACGCGACCTATCGCGGCTTCAAGGACCATGTGGCCGCCGGCCGCCACATGAGCGCGGACGCGGTCGAGGCTGTCGCGCAAGGCCGCGTGTGGTCGGGTGAGGAAGCCAAGGCCAACGGCCTCGTCGATGCGCTCGGCGGCTACGAGGTGGCGCTGCGCCTCTCCAAGGAGGCCGCCAATATCCCGGCCGACACCCCGGTGCAGCTGACGGTCTTCCCCCGCGAAGAGGGCTTGGTGAAATTCCTCTACGATCGCCTGACCGGCCAGGAGCGCGCGGACGACGACATCGGGGTGACGGCACTGGGCCGCGCGATCGAGGCGGCGCAACCGGTATTGCAGCGGATCGAGGCGCTCCTGGACGATACCGGCATCCTGATGATGCCGCCGGTCGGCCAGCCGAGATAGGGCCGCAAGCGTCGCATCATCCAGACCGTCGTGGCGGGGCCGCTTGGTAGAGGATGGTCGATCCGTCGGCGGCGCGCAGCTGTGCCCTGACAAGATCGCCGTGGTCGTCATACCAGACATCCTGCGAATAGATGCTGCTGAGCGAATAATGGTGAGCCGCGATTTGACGGCCGCCAATCGGTAGATCCTCGGTCCCGCGGTCGGCCACCGCTATTCGCATCAGGCTGCCGTCGACCGTGCTCAGCGCCGAAACCTGCTGGGCAAGCATGGGGTTCCAAAGGCTCGACGGCATCAGGTTTCCGGGCATTCGCTTCGTCTTTCCGTCCGCCGTCACCGACAGCGCCCCGAGGCTCGCATCGGCGCTGACGCGATGCATCGTGCCGTCGTCGTCGGTGGTCGAGCTCATCGAGACGAAGCGGCCGGCGGCCCAATGTTCGCTTTCGGTCTGCTCGAAACGGTAGAGGGTCAGAAAGGCAATCTTTACCGCTATCGATGTAGAGATCTCGACCAACGTATCGGGTCCGTCGTGGTGAAGGCAGATCGTATTGGTGCCGATCCGCTCGCCGTTTCTGACAATGGCGAAACTGTGAGTTTCGGTCGCGGGGCTGGCCATTGCCGTAATGGGCAAGATCAAAACGCCGGCTACCAAAAACCTTCCTGCCCGCACTTGGGCCTCCTTTATTGCACAGACCAATCTACCAATGAGGAATCGGGCATTTTCATGTTGGTTCCACTCGTCTCGCCTGGTTCGTCAAAAATCCTTGGGGAACAAAAACACCGATCCCACGGTTGTCGATATGAAACCAGCACAGGGGAAGGTTCGCCGGCCGTCGCTGCATGCTTCGGTAAAAGCAAACTAAGCCGGCACCGAGCGACGAGATGCTCAGCTCCTTGATTTTCCGCGTCGTCGATTTTTGCGCCGGTCACGCCTGGCGGGTTATCTTGGCGGCGACGATCCTGACGGTGTTCTGCAGCGCCTATGCCGTGCGGCATTTCGCGGTGACGACCGACACCACCGCGCTGTTTCCGCCCGACCTGCCCTGGGCCCAGCGTGCCTTCCAGTACATGCACGCATTCCCGCAGCCCGATGTTATCGTCGTCGTGGATGGCCCGACGCCCGAGGGCGTCGCCGAAGCGGCAACCAAGTTGGTGACGGCGCTGTCTGCACGCAAGGACGTGATCCGCAGCGTCCGCCAACCGCAAGGTGGCGCCTTTTTCGAGCGCAACGGCCTGCTTTTTCTCCCGACCGGGGAGGTGGCGCGGCTGACGGCGGGTCTGTCCAAGGCCGCTCCGTTGCTCGCCACTTTGAGCGCCGATCCGAGCCTGCGCGGCGCTCTCGACGCCTTATCGGACGGCGTTGCAGGCGTGCAGGCGGGGATGTTGCCGCTCGATGCGATGACCCGGCCGCTCGACATGGCGGCTGACACCGCGCAAGCCGCATTGTCCGGACGGGCCGCCAATTTTTCCTGGCAGGTATTGGCGAGCGGCCGCCAGGCTCAGCCCGAAGAACTGCGCCGCTTCATCGAAGTCGAGCCGGTGCTGGACTACCATGCGCTCGAGCCGGGCCGTAAGACGACAGACGCCATCATGCGGACGGTGCACGATTTGCGGCTCGCACAAAAGTACCAGGCGCAAGTGCGGCTCACTGGGCTGGTGCCGATCAACGATGACGGCTTTGCCACCTTGACCCAAAACGCCGGCCTCAACGCCGCGCTTTCTCTGTCGGCGGTGGCATTGATCTTATGGCTGGCCTTACGCTCGGGACGGATTATTTTTGCCGTTGTCGTCAGCATTGCCGCCGGGCTTGCCGTTTCCGCCGCCGTCGGCCTCTTGATGGTCGGCGCGCTGAATTTAATCTCTGTCGCCTTTTTCGTCCTGTTTATCGGCCTCGGCATCGATTTCGGCATCCAATTCAGCGTGCGCTACCGTGCCGAGCGATACGAGCTGGGGACGTTGCGCGGCGCCCTGCGCAGCGCCGCCCGAAAAGCCGGCCCACCTTTGGCGCTGGCGGCAGCCGCCACCGCCGCCGGGTTTTCTTCGTTTGTGCCGACCGATTATCGCGGCCTCTCCGAGCTCGGCGAGATCGCCGGCGTCGGAATGGTCATCGCTTTTTTGACCAGCATCACCTTGCTGCCGGCGCTGTTGACCCTGTTGAAACCGCCCGGAGAGCGCCGCCCAATGGGGTTTGCGGCATTGGCGCCCGTGGATCGCTTTTTGGCGCGTTACCGGCTCCCGGTTCTCGCCGGAACTGGCGTCGCGGTCATCGCCGCCTCGCCGCTGCTGCTGTCGTTGCGCTTCGACTTCAATCCGCTTCATCTTCAGAATGCCAAGGCGCCGGCGGTGGCGACCTTTCTCGAATTGCGCCGAAGCCCGCAGATCGGCGCCAACGCGATCGAGATCATGACGCCGGACCTCGATGCCGCAAATGCGCTCTCGCGGCGGCTGGCGTCATTGCCGCAAGTCGCGCAGACCTCGACCATCGACACCCTGATACCCGGCGATCAACAGCAAAAGCTCCGACTGATCCAAAGGGCCTCGACGGCGCTGTCACCCTCCCTCTACCCGGCGCACGTCGAACCGCAACCGAGCGACTGGCAGACCGTCCAGGCGCTGTCCTCGACCGCCGCCGATCTCGTCCGGATCGCCGGAAATTCGAGCGGGTCCGGGGCCGAGGCGGCAAGGCGCCTGTCCGGACTGCTCGACAAGCTGGCGAAAGCCGACCCCGCCGCACGCCGGCGGGCCCAGGCCGCCGTTGTCGAGCCATTGCGCATCTCTCTCGACGAGCTGCGGCAAGCGTTGAACCCCGAGCGCGTTACCCGCGACACGATACCCGCCGATCTGAAGCGGCAATGGCTGACGCCCGACGGGCAGGCCCGGGTCCAGGCCCTGCCCAAAGGGGATCCCGACGACACTTCGGTCGTGCGGAATTTCGTGACCGCGGTTCTCGCGGTGGCGCCCAACGCCACGGGGCCGGCCGTGCTGCTCTACGACGCAGGCAACACCGTCGTACGCGCTTTTGTCGAGGCCGGGGTATTTGCGCTGGGTGCCATTCTGCTGCTGCTGGCGATTACATTGCGCCGGGTCCGGGACGTGCTGCTCACCCTCTTGCCTCTGCTGGTCGCCGCGGTCGTCACCCTGGAAATGTCGGTGGTTCTGGGGTTGAAGCTCAATTTCGCCAATATCATAGCGCTGCCCTTGCTGCTCGGAGTGGGGGTGGCGTTCAAGATCTACTACGTCATGGCCTGGCGCAGCGGTAAGACGGCGCTGGTGCAATCGACCCTCACACGCGCCGTGATCTTCAGCGCGATGACGACGGCAACGGCCTTTGGTAGCATGTGGATGTCGAGCGACCCGGGTATGTCCAGCATGGGTGCGCTGATGGCGCTGGCTCTCGTATGCACAATGGCGGCGGCGGTGCTGTTCCAGCCGGCGCTGATGGGGCCACCGCGACGGCAGCTCGATTGGACCGGCATCCGGCAGCCCCGTCGGGAGCCGATCGCGGTTGCCCGGGAGGCGAAGCCTCCGGCCCGGGCTGCTTCGAGCGACCGATCCGCCGATCGCCAAGAACAGCCCGCCGAACACGAATTCGAGCAATGAGCAACGCGACAGTCATTCGCCCGCGGATCGCGCACACCAGCGTGGCGGTCGACAATTTGCGAGCCTACGTCATCTTGCTGGTATTGGCCTTTCATTCGTCGCTCGCCTATCTGCAGTTTCTGCCGGCGCATCCGTTTGCATTCGACAGCGCGCCGTTTCAATGGCGCGCGTTCCCGATTGTCGACAGCCGGCGCTCGCTCGGCCTCGAGCTGTTCTGCGCGTGGCAGGACGTGTTTTTAATGACGTTGTTCTTCTTCCTGTCCGGGCTGTTCCTATGGCCTAGCCTCAAACGGAAAGGGATCCCAGCCTTTATTGGCGATCGCCTTCGGAGGCTGGGGCTGCCTTTTGCGCTGGTCGTGGCGTTGCTGATGCCGGTCGCGCAATATCCGACTTATCTTCAAACCGCAGCCGATCCTGGGATCGGCGCTTACGTCCGGCAATTTCTGGCGCTCCCATTATGGCCCAGCGGCCCGATGTGGTTCTTGTGGCTGCTGCTGAGCGCCGATCTGATCGCCGCCGGCCTCCACTCGATTGCCCCACGCTGGGCCGAGTGGCTCGCCCGGTTGTCGAGCATGGCCGACGCCCGGCCGCGCAAATATTTCGCCGCGCTGCTGGTTGCCTCGGCCCTGGCCTATGTGCCGCTGGCGCTCGCTTTCGGATCCGAAGCATGGCGCCAGTTCGGCCCGTTTTCGTTTCAGCTGAGCCGCCCACTGCATTACGGCGTCTATTTCTTTGCCGGCGCCGGGCTTGGCGCCTACGGCATCGAACGCGGTCTCTTCGCGCCGGAGGGGGGGCTGAGCAAGTATTGGAAGACATGGCTCGCGCTCGCGATCGGCTCCTTCGCGCTATGGCTGGCGCTGTCCGCATTAGTAGTCACGGCGCCGGGCGCGGTGCCGATCGCGTTGCGGATCGTCGACGAGCTGAGTTTCGTCTTCGCTTGTCTCTGCAACTCTTTTGGCGTGCTGGCGCTGGCCTTGCGCTTTGCCGCAAAGCGGCGGGCATGGCTCGACGATCTAAAGCTCAACGCCTTCGGGATGTACCTCGTGCACTACGTTTTTGTGATCTGGCTGCAATACGCGCTGCTGCCCGCCGGGCTGCCGGCGATCGTCAAGGCCGCCATCGTCTTCGCCGGCACCCTCGTGCTGAGCTGGGGGACGACCGCGGCGTTGCGTCAAGTTCCGCCGGCCGCCGCGATCGTCGGCAGCGGCCGGGTTGCCGCTAATCCGTCGTGACCGCGGTCCGCTCGCGCACGAACCAGCCGACACGTGCGATGGCGCGCCGGGCCTCGGGCATCACCGTCGCGAACAGATGCCACACATGCGGCATGCGCGGCCAGATTTCGAGCGCAACCTCGCAATCCGCGGCGCGCAGGCGATCGGCCATGCGGGTCGCGTCACTCAACAGAACTTCGTCGCTGCCGACCTGGATCAACGCCGGCGGCAGGCCGGTAGGATCGCCGTAAAGCGGCGAGGCATAAGGGTGCCTCGGGTCGGCGCCGGCGAGATAATACTCGGCGACGGGCGGTATCCCATTTGCGTCCACGAACGGATCGGCGACGGCGTTCCGCCGCAGCGAAGCTCCGGTCAACGCGAGGTCTGTCCACGGCGACAGCGCCGCCACCGCGGCCGGCAGCGGCAGCCGGCCTTCGTCACGGCAACGCAACAGCAATGCAAAGGCGAGCCCGCCGCCAGCGGAATCGCCGACGACCGTCAGCTGTCGCGGATCGGCGCCATCCGCCAGCAGCCATTCGTAAGCCGTCATCGCATCCTCGGGCGCGGCCGGAAACGGGTTCTCGGGAGCAAGCCGATAGTCGACCGCCAGCAGCCGCGCCCGTGCCGCGACCGCGAGGCGCCATGTCAGGTTGCGATAAAGCGACGGGGAGCCGATCACGTACCCGCCGCCATGGAGAAAGAGGATGTGCCGGGCATGTCGTGAGACCGGTGCCATGACCCATTCCGCCGCAACCCCGCCGGCGTCGACCGCTAACCGCATTATCCCCCGCGGCGGGTTCGGAACCAAACGATCGGCCGCCGCGGCGCGTTGCCGTCGGTCGGCGAGGCTCGCATCGCGACCAGGCTTGCCCTTTAACAAGCAACGGGTCCCCAGCCGCAAAATCTCCGCTCGCAAGCTCATTGATGGCTCAGCGCGGGGTCGGGGCGGGCATCTCGCCCGTCACTCCGACCGGCACCCGCAGCGCATTTTCCGGCACATAGGGCGAGCGGCATGTCGTCGACATCAACGGTTTCGGGATTTTGCGATCGACGCCGGCGGCGCCGGCGCATGCGGGTTCGCACCTCGGCGGCAGCGATCGCCCGGCGAGGGTCGAGATCATGATAGACTTGCTCGGCCTCGCCGTTGACCTGCGCGATTGCCGCACCGACAGCGTTCGCATGCGCGCCATTCGCCGCCAGGATCGCGCGAGGCCGAGAATGGATCCGCCGGACGCCGCATATCGCATGAAGCGGCGCCGGAGCCGCGGGACGCCTCGATCGGGTCATAGACATGGTACTCACCAGCGATCGCAATTCGGTGATACGGAACATGACGGCTCGCATCCTTTTGCCGCTTGCGGTCGTCGTGTCGAGCCCGGCCGGCGCGCAAACCGCGGCGACGCCGCAAGCAGCCGGCACTGCCCTCACAGGCCAATACGGCGGGGTGAGCTTGCCCTCGATCACTTCGGCATTGGCCGCGACGAGTTCCGCGGCGACCCCGGCCGCGAGCCCAGGCGCCTTCCCCGCCGGCGGTTCCGGTGGGAGGGGTGCCTCCTCGGCTGGAGCGGGTGCTTCCGGCGTGACCGGCGTCTCCGCTGGAAGCTCTCCTTCGGCGTCATCGGTGTCGGGGGGGTCCAATCCGACGCCGTCCTGGCTGTTGTGCTCGCCGCCGGGGGCGATGGGATCGGCACCCTTCGTCACCGGGACCGGCCTCTCCTGCGCGCCCTAGCTCAGCCATTTGCCGCGCCTGGAGTGCACGGATCGGCGCCGCGCTCGGATTAGGTGATGTGGGCGCAGTAGTCGCTCGGCTGTTGAAATCCCGGTACTAAGTCAGATGCCGATTGCGCAAACCCGTTCCGATCGGTTGGCGCGGTTCCGCTGGCCCAGGGCGCCCCTTCGTGTCAAGCTGTGGGTCTCCGCAAAACCGACGAGGCCGGCCATGAAGATCGAGCGAATAGACCATCTCAACCTGACCGTTACCGATATCGACCGCAGCCTGGAGTTCTACAGGCGGGTGCTCGGCATGGAGATCGAAAGCATGGGCGAAGCCCGCGCGGCGCTTCATTTCGGCCAGCAGAAGATCCATCTCGATGCCGCCGGCGCCGCGATGGCGATGGGCGGGGAAAAACGGATGCCGGCGCATATCTGCTTTATCACCGAGGCGCCGATGGGCGAGATCATGGCCCATCTCGAAGATTGCGGCGTGGCGGTGCGGATGCAGGGCCCGCGCGCCGGGGCGATCGGCGAGATCCAATCGGTCTATATCGACGACCCCGATCAGAATTCGATCGAGATTTCCACCTATTGAGACGCGGCGCCCCCCTCACTGCCGGTTGAGCAGAGATATCCTCCCGTCGTTTGCCGCCGCTCTCCCTCCCCGGCTTGCGGGAGTGAAAGTGGAGCGGGTCGGGTGAGGGCGCGTAAGCTATGGAGCCAACCATGACCCAGGACGCTCAGGGACACGACCTGTCCGGCGCGACCGCAGAGGCGGCCGGCGCGTATGACGAGGGCGCACGCGCGTTCAACCTCGTTCACGGCGACGCCATCGGCTTGTTCGATACCGCCCGGCAGACCGCTCCTCAGTTCGCCATGGCGCACCTGGGAAAAG
>DATKHX010000144.1:0-3294 GCA_035510075.1 Allostellaceae bacterium | reverse complement strand
TGCGGCACCTGGGCGATGAACACCGCGACCCCGCCGAGATTGAGGTCGATGCGCGAGCGGCCGTCGGATTGGGCGAATAGCCCAGCTCTCGCAGCACCCCGTCGGTGTCGGCGCCGAGATCGGGGGCGGGGCGGTAGAGGCGGCACGGCGCCTCAGCGAATTTGATCGGGAAGCCGAGCATCCTGACCAGGCCATGGCCGGGATGCGCGGCGCTGACCACCATCTCCTGCTCGAGCGTCTGCGGGTCGGCAAAGACTTCCGGCAATGTCTTTACCCGATCGCACGGCACGCCGGCGGCGTTGAGCTTGTCGATCCAATAATCGCTGCTCCCGTTCGCCAGCCGCTCCTCGATCGCCGCGTTCATCGCCCGACGGTTCTTGACGCGCAGATCATTATTGTCGAACCCCATCGCCGCCATCACCCCGGGGCGGAAATTTTCAACCAGCACATCGGCCTGCGCGATCAGCTTTTCGAGCACCGCGCGTCCCTCGGGATGGCGCAAATTCAGCGTCACGGAGCGCTTGCTGCGGTTGAACGCGGCGAAATACCAGCTGAGCCCGTCGCGGATCGCGCCTTGCCGGGGCACCGGGTCGCCCGTGCCCGGGGTTTCGATCTTGACGACCTCCGCACCCATGTCGCCCAGCAGCATCGAGCAGAACGGCCCGGCAAGGATGCGGGTCAGGTCGACCACGCGTAGTCCCGTCAGCGGCAAAACGGCCCCCTCAATTTCGATATGGGCAAAGCGTGGGCTCAGGCCGAGCCCGCCTCATCGACCCTTGAATATCGGTTTGCGCTTTTCGTTGAAGGAGGCGATGCCCTCGCGGCGGTCTTCGGTCGGGACCATGCGGTTGTAGGCCTCGATTTCGAGCATCATGCCGCTTGCGAGGTCCATCTGCAGGCCGAAATGGATCGCATGCTTGGCCTGGCGCACCGAGGTTGGCGCGTTGTCGGAGATCTGGCGGGCGGTAGCGAGCGCCTCGTCGACGACCTTTCCCGGCGCGCACAGCCGGTTGACCATGCCCCAGTCGTAAGCCTCCTGCGCACCGAACGGGCGCCCGGTCAGGATGATTTCCTTGGCACGGCGCTCTCCGACCGCGCGCGGCAGCTGCTGCGTGCCGCCGGCGCCCGGCATGATGCCCAAGGTGACCTCGGTCAGCGCGAAACGCGCGCTCTCCGCAGCGTAGATGAAGTCGCAGCACAACGCCAACTCGCAACCCCCGGCGTAAGCCGCGCCGTTGACGGCACCGATGACCGGCACCGGGCAGGCGATAAAGGCGCGGACCATGCGCTCGAACAGCAGGTGCTGGTCCTGCCACTGTTCGTCGGTCATGCCGTTGCGTTCCTTAAGGTCACCGCCGGCGCAAAACGCCCGCTCGCCCGCACCGGTCATAACGATACAGCGCACCCCTGCCGGGGCGGCGTTGACTGCTTCGAAAAAGGCGAGCAGGTCGTGGCCCATCTGGGTATTGAGCGCGTTCGCGACCTGGGGCCGGTTCAGGGTCAACAGAACGAGGCCTTGGCCACGGTCTTCGGCGCGGATCGTCTCGAATTCGCGGTTCATCGCTCGTCCCTCCCGAAGGGCTGCCTTTACGCCCCGATCATAGCATGCGATTCGACGGCCGGCCCGTCCAGGCCGGCGCCGGGCATCAGGGCGCGGGCGGTTCACAAGCGGCTCGTCCGCGCTCTTGACGTTGGCATGAATCGAACGCCCAAATAGCTCAGCAGCTCGGCACATCTTGGTTCTACAAGCCTTCTCACCACAAGGGATAGGACCCTTGCACGATTATCCGTCTCTCGGCACCCGGCTTTCGCCGGTGCCGTGGTTTCCGTTCGATGAGGAGGATATCGACCGATGCTTTCCGGGCGAGATCGGCAAGGCGCGGCCTTATCAGTGAGGCGGCGCGGTCCGCGACCTGCATGCCGACAAGGGCGGGCGGCGGCTGATCGCCTCGGTGCAAGGGACCCGGCCGCGGCCTTATCATGTCTTTGTCGAGATCGGCAGCAATGACCCGGTCAAACTCTCGGCGCAGCGCAGTTGCCCGGTCGGGCATAATTGCAAGCACGGCGCGGCGGTGCTGCTCGAAGCACTGGAAAACCCGCCGCCGCTTCGGCCGGTCGAGCGCGACCCGCTCGACGGCCCGGTCGGCGACTGGCTGCACCAGCTGGCGCGCGTCGCGGCCGCCACACCGGCGCCCGAGGAGCTGGCCTATCGCCTCGATCGCCCCGCCGCCTCGGGTGCCTCCTTTGTCCTCGATCTGCGCGTGGCACGCCGTCTGAAATCGGGCGGCTGGGGCGCCGACCGCCCATGCCCACTGCAATTGCAGAACCCGACGGCCAAATACGTGCAGCCCGGCGACCGCGCCATATTGCGGCTGCTGGGCGGCGGCCTGTGGCAGTCGCCGCCTCCCTTGCCGCAGGGTCCCAACCTCGTCGATCTGCTGATGCAGCGGATCCTCGCACCGGGCGCTGCCGCTGGCGCAAGCTCGACTCGCCGCCGCTGAGCTTGGGTCCGCCATTATCGGGCTGGCTCGCCTGGCAGCTCGGCAGCGATGGCCGGCAGACGATCGCAATGCAGCTCCACGACAAGCACCTGGTCGCCCTGCCCGCTGCGGCGCCCTGGTATGTCGATCCGCGTCGGCATGTCGCCGGCCCGATTATTTTCGACATCGCTCGGCCGCTGGTCAAAATCGTGTTGTCGGCGCCGCCGGTCACGATCGAGCAGGCGACGGCGATCGCGGGCCGTTTTGCCCGCGATCTTCCTGGCTTGGCGCTGCCGCCGCCGCGCGCCGACATGGTCGAGGAATTGCGCACCGAGCGGCCGGTTCCGATCCTCGCGCTGGGCCGGCGCAAGCGCAGCTGGGATTACTGGGATCGGCGCGCAAAGAGCGTCGAAGAAGCGGTCGACGCGGCGCTGCTCGGCTACGTCTATGGCGGGGTGGCGATCGACCTCGACAGCGCGCCGCGCGAGCTGCGCGCTGTCGAAGACGGCAAGATCATCGTGCGCCGCCGCAACCTCGGCGCCGAGCGCGCCGCCAAAAAGCCGCTCGAAGGATTTGGGCTCTCGCGGTTCGAATTCGTCGACGACGGCGATGCCGGGCGACTGGCTTTCGGCTTTTTCGACGACCCCGCGGCCTGGCCGCGGTTCCTCTACGAGGCTGTGCCGCAGCTCGAACGCGAAGGCTGGCGGATCGAGATCGAAGGCGGCTTTCGCCATCGCGTCGTCGATAGTGGCGGCGAATGGGTGGCCGGCATCGAAGAGGGCGGCGGCTGGTGGTTCTCGCTCGATCTCGGGGT
>DATKHX010000143.1:0-6217 GCA_035510075.1 Allostellaceae bacterium | reverse complement strand
GCCCGATAATTCCAATGACGATCAGGTAAATCGCGACGACGTAGTTGAGGATTCGCGGCACCAGCAAGATCAGGATGCCGGCGATCAGCGCGATGAGTGGTTGAATGGCCACAATGTCGATCGTCATCGGGCGGGCTCTCCGTCAGTCAAGCGAGGGGCAGGCTGTGGGCTCGATGGCAAAGCAAATACGCGCTCGGCACCGCTGGTTTCACGGCGACCGAGGGTAAGGCGGGGAAGGCGAGCGCGAGATTTTGGCCGGCGGTTGAGTCTGCGTGGCGACATACGCTATCGTATATCCTCCCGTTACGGAACCGCCCCGACCGGGTCAGGCCGCGAGGCCTTTGCCGTCGTAGAGGCCGGCGATGGCCGCGCCGTAGGCATCACGGATGGCGTGCCGCTTGACCTTCAAGGTCGGCGTCATCTGGCCGTTGGCGATCGTAAAAGGATCGGTGGCGACAACGAAGCGGCGAACCCGTTCGATTGGCGCCAGCGCGCGATTGACCCGCGTCACCGCGGCGCCCATCGCCTTGGTAAATCTCGGATCGGCGGCGAGCGCAGCGATTTCCGCCGCGGCGCCATTCTCGGCGGCAAACGCCGCGGCGAATTCGGGATCGGGAACCACGACCGCCACGAGATAGGGCCGGCGGTCGCCGAAAACCATCGCCTGCGCGATCTCCGGCTCCAGGGTCAGGTAACCCTCGACACGCGCCGGCGATATCATCTCGCCACCCGAGTTTTTGATAAAGTCGCGTTTGCGGTCGGTGATACAGATATAGCCGTCGGGATCGATCCAGCCGACATCGCCGGTGTGCAGCCAGCCATCGACCAGCGCCTGTGCGGTCGCCTGCGGGTCGTTCCAATATCCTTTCATGACATTGTCGCCGGCGACCAGGATCTCGCCATCCGCGGCAATGCGCACGCTCACCCCGTCGAGCGGCGGCCCGACGGTGTCGATCTTGATCCGCGACGGCACGTTGCAGGCGATGACCGGTGCTGCTTCGGTCTGGCCGTAGCCCTGCAATAGCCGGACCCCGAGCGCCAGGAAGAAACTGCCGATCTCCGGGTTCAGCGCCGCCCCGCCCGAGACCATCGCCTTGAGCCGGCCGCCAAAGCGGCGGCGCAAACCGGCGCGCACCGACCGCTCGAGCAGCGGATCGATCAGGCGCTCGGCAAGACCGGGGCTGGCGAGTGCTGCGCGCTTGCGGCCGATCGCCACCGCCTGGTCGAACATCCTGCGCGCCACCCTGCCCTTGCGCTCGACACCGAGCGTGATGCGCCGGTGCATCGTCTCGTAAAGCCGCGGCACCGCGGTCATGATCGTCGGCCGCGCTTCGAGCAAGTTGGCGGCGAGCGTCTCGGCCCCCTCGGCAAAATAGATCTGCGCGCCGATCGAGATCGGGAACATCAAACCGGCGGTGTGCTCGTAGGAATGCGACAACGGCAAAAAGCTCAGGAACACCTCGTCGCCGAGCCCCAGAATCTCGAGCAGGCGAAAAGCGCCGCGGCAATTCGCAAGGATGTTGCGATGGGTGATCATCACCCACTTGGGGACGCCGCCAGTGCCGGAGGTGAAGATCAGGCAAGCGAGGTCGTCGGGAGCAAGTCGGGCGACGCGCTCAGCAGCGTCATCGGCGGCCTCGGCGCCGCGAGCCAGCACATCGCCCCATAATAGCACGTCGACGGCGCTGGCCTGCCCGGCGGCAGGCTCGATGGCGATGACGGTATGGAGGCTCTCGACTTGGTTGGCCGCCGCCAACACGCGCGCCGACAACGGCGGCTTAGACACGATCACGGCGGCGGCGCCGCTGGTGGCGAAGACGTGGCGATGGTCTTCGACCGTATTGGTCACATAGGCCGGCACCGTGACGGCACCGGCGCTCATGATCGCGAGATCGGCTATGACCCATTCCGGCCGGTTCTCGGCAACGAGCGCCACCCGGTCGCCGCGGCCGATCCCGAGCGTCGTCAGGCCGCGCCCCAGCCCCCGCACGTCGCGCGCCGCCGCTGCCCAGCTGAGCGACCGGTAGCGGCCATCGCGTTTGGCCCACAAAAAGGGCTTGTCGCCGAGCCGCGCGGCTTGTTCGAAAAACATTGCCGGCAGACTGCGGCAGCTGTCGTAATCCATTCTTCGAGGGTCCCCTTCCGTCGCGTTTTTACGGACTTAATGCAACCGGCGGAATAGGCGGCATGAGCCCCGCGCGAAGTTAATCCGAGACATCGGGTTCGAGTTGTCGAAATCGGCGTGGCTCGAACGTCGTATGAACGGGCGCCGACAGCCGGTTGCCCGACGACCAAGGAGGGGTATCGATGCAATACATGCTGTTGATCTATGGCGAAGAGCGGGCGGCCGAGAGCGTTTCGCGCGAGCAGATGACCGAGATCATCAACGCGTACACCGACTATTCCCAGGCGTTGCAGGACGCGAAGGTATGGGTCGGGTCCAACCGGCTGAGGCCGACCTCGGCGGCGACCGCCGTGCGGATCGCCAACGGCCAGACCAAGCTGCTCGACGGGCCGTTCGCCGAGACCAAGGAACAGCTCGCCGGCTATTACCTGATCGACGTGCCCGACCTCGACGCTGCTCTGTCTTGGGCCGCGCGCTGCCCCGCGGCGGGTTCCGGCACCGTCGAGGTGCGTCCGGTTTGGGTGATGTGACGGGCGCGGCGGCGGAGTAAGCAGCGGCGAGCATTCGGCTGCCGTTCGCCTTCTGCGCCCTCGGCCCGCCGGCCAGCTCGGCTCCGCCGCATGTTCTGCAGTGAATTCTCTGGCAGCCGCGGGAAAACGCCGAGTTCCACCGGCGCCCTGCGGCGCCGATTTCGGGCGAAGGCCGCATTCGCTTGGCGCTCTGCGTCGGAGGCCCATATCTTCGGCTGCATGGTCTGCTCGGGAGAGTGCGGTGCGGGTCGAGGCGACGGAAACAGCAGCGGCGGCAGCCGACAAAAAAGCGGCGCTCGGGAGCTTGCCGGAATGGGACCTGCGCGATCTCTACCCGGGGCGCGAAAGCCCGGAATTGATCCGCGATCTGGCTCGGCTCGCCGACGATGCCGAAGCCTTCCGACGGCAGCATGTGGGCCGGCTCGCCGAGTTGCCGGGTGCGGCGTTGGGGGCCGCGATCGCAACCTATGAGCGCCTCCAGGAATTGAGCGGGCGCATCGTCAGCTATGCCTCGCTGGTCTATGCCGGCAATCTTTCCGACCCCGAGATCGGCCGTTTCCATCAGACGATCCAGGAGCGGGTCAACGCGGTCTCCACGACGCTGCTGTTCTTTACCCTCGAAATCAACAAGCTCGACGACGCCCAACTCGCCGCCAAAGAGGCTGACCCGGCGCTCGCCCGTTATCGCCCGTGGCTGCGCGACACCCGCGCCTTTCGCCCGCACCAATTGTCGGACGAGGTCGAGAAACTATTGCACGAGAAGTCTGTCGCCGGCCGCGCCGCCTGGACCCGGCTGTTCGACGAGACGACCGCCGATCTGCGCTTTCCGTTTCGCGGGCAGGAGCTGACCGAGGCGGAAGCGCTGGACCTCTTGTCCGATCGCGACGGCGAGGCTCGGCGTGAGGCGGCGAACAACATCGGCGAGGTGCTGGGCAGGAACGCGCGCACCTTCGCGCTGATCACCAACACGCTTGCCAAGGACAAGGAGATCGAGGACCGCTGGCGCCGTTTCGCGCGGCCGATCTCATCGCGCAATCTCGCGAATTTTGTCGAGGACGACGTCGTGGACGCGCTGGTCTCCGCTGTACGCGACAGCTACCCGCGCCTGTCGCATCGCTATTACCGGCTGAAGGCGCGTTGGTTCGGGGTCGAGGCATTGCCGTTCTGGGATAGGAACGCGCCGTTGCCCGAGGATGACGACCGGCTGATCCCGTGGAATGAGGCCGAGGAGACCGTGCTGTCGGCCTACAACGCGTTTTCGCCTGAGCTGGCGGCGGTCGGCGGGCGGTTTTTCGCGGCCCCGTGGATCGACGCGCCGGCGCGGCCGGGCAAGGCGTCGGGCGCCTTCGCGCATCCGACGGTGCCGGGCGCACATCCCTATCTGCTGCTGAACTACCAGGGCCGGGTGCGCGACGTGATGACCCTGGCGCACGAGCTGGGTCACGGCGTGCACCAGGTATTGGCGGCGCGGCAGGGCTATCTGATGGCCGACACGCCCTTGACCCTGGCCGAGACCGCCTCGGTATTTGGCGAGATGCTGACATTCCGCGCCCTGCTGGCCCGCGAGACGGACCCGCAGCGGCGCCGGATCATGCTGGCGGGCAAGGTCGAGGACATGCTGAACACGGTCGTCCGCCAGATCGCCTTTGCGACGTTCGAGATCCGGGTGCACGACGAACGGCGCGGGGCCGAGCTGACCCCCGACCGGATTGCGGAAATCTGGCTCGACGTGCAGCGCGAGAGCCTCGGCCCGGCGATCCGGCTCGACGGCGTCTACCGCCATTACTGGTCGTACATCCCGCATTTCATCCACACGCCGTTCTACGTCTATGCCTATGCGTTCGGCGATTGCCTGGTGAACTCGCTCTACGCTGTTTATCAGGACGCGCATCGGGGTTTTGCCGAGCGCTATCTCGACATGCTGCGCGCCGGCGGCACCTTGCGTCACCAGGAATTGCTGGCCCCGTTTGGCCTCGACGCCTCCGACCCGTCCTTCTGGTTGAAAGGCCTCTCGGTAGTCTCCGGCTTCATCGACGAACTCGAAGCGCTCGGCTGAAGCGGTAATCCGATTGAGTGATTGCATCCTGATCGCCAAATCTTTGGTAGCCGAAATATCGCTACTGTTCTGATCGAGAAGTTATGCATCTTCATTATCGCCATCCCGACGAAGGTCGGGACCCATTTCGGCCATGGGTACCGGCCTTCGCCGGTATGGTCGGGTAGGTGGCGGCGAACGTCGTGGTCAGAACAATAGAGGAGAGCGCCGCATGACCACCTACACCTTCAGAATCGTCGTCGAGCCCGATGAAGATTGCTGGCGCGCCTACCATCCCGCACTCGAAGCACAGGGCGCGGCGACCTGGGGCCACACGCGCGAGGAAGCGCTCCAGAATATTCGCGAAGTGCTGGAAATGATCGTCGCCGAACTGGTGGAGGAAGGCAAATCGGTGCCGGTTAATGTCGCGGCTTCGGACGGACCGCTCGTCGCCGTGAACGTATGAGCGGAATCGAATGGCGGCGACTGCGTAACCTCACGGCTCGCGAAATTATCAACGCACTGATCCGCGACGGGTTCGTGCTCCACAGTCAGCGCGGCTCTCACCAACGCTATCGTCATGTTGACGGGCGTCGGGTTACCGTCACTTTCCATCGTGCCAGCGACACCTTCCCGATCGGGACGCTTCGCTCAATGATCGAGTTTCAGGCAAGGTGGACGGAAGACGATCTCCGACGCCTCTTTTTCATCGGGTAGGCAGTGCCGTCACATTATCTGTGCACATATCGGCCACTTGTCGAGACGCCCACTGGGCGTGTCGCGATTGACGCTCACGGGATCCCTCCATTCATCGACGGTTCGTGCCGGCGAGAACCGGATTTTCAAGCCGTTATGCCGTCGATATCGGCGCTGTGCAGAGGTTCGAATTTCGCACCACGGCTTCAGCCAGGCGACCGTATAGCGTATATGACCCGCAAGGGTCGATACGCTGGGGGTCCCGGCTGGTGCCTCGTCGCACTGCTGACAGCCCGCGAGCGCTTCGCATCTCACCAGGAGGCCGCAACCTGGTACAAAGCGCAGGGCTACGACTTGCCAGGTAACTGCATGGTGTCCGGCAATCAGCCGCAGTCGTACGACCGGACTAACAAAGATCCGTCGAAAGAGGTCAAAGCGCGCATGACCGCGGAAAATGACCCACTACAAGCGGTGCGCCGTTGGGATTCCGGATATTCGGTTCGGGCGCGCCGCTGCGGTGTTTTCCTAGCCTGTCATGCCGATTACCTGCAGCTCTGCGATCCACCGATCTTGCGCCGCGCGGATATGATCTCGGTATTTTGCCGACTTCCGGGCACGCAAAATCCGCCAAAGATAACTGCCAATGAATTTGAACTGCTTACGGCCTATGCTGCGGGTCGGATCTGAAGGTAATTCGATTTTGACAGAGCACGGATACCTTGCATCGTTTGTTGGCCCAACATGGCTGAGGCACTCCTTCGGCAAGCGTTGCAACGTATCAGGGCTCGCACGAACACATCGGCATAGGCCGCGCCGTTGACCGACGACGAT
>DATKHX010000142.1:0-3358 GCA_035510075.1 Allostellaceae bacterium | reverse complement strand
GCGTCACCCATGTCGTCGACCCGCTCGGCGGCAGCTATTACCTCGAGAGCCTGACCCATTCGATCGGCGCCGCGGCGATGGCGCTGATCGACGAGGTCGAGGGGCTTGGCGGCATGACCAAGGCGGTCGAGGCCGGCATGCCGAAATTGCGCATCGAGGAGGCGGCGGCCCGGCGCCAGGCGGCGATCGACCGCGGTGAGGAAACAATCGTCGGGGTCAACAAATACCAATCCGGCGAGGCAACCGAAATTGACCTGCTCGATGTAGACAACACGGCGGTGCGGACCGCGCAGGTGGCGCGGCTCGACCAGCTCCGACGCACGCGCGACGCCGAGCGCTGCCGCGCGGCGCTGACGGCACTGACCGAGGCGGCGCGGAGCGGTAAAGGCAATCTGCTGGAACTGTCGATCGAAGCGAGCCGGGCGCGTGCTACGGTCGGCGAAATCTCCGACGCGCTCGAACAGGTGTTCACCCGTCATCGCGCGCAGATCCGCGCCGTCTCGGGCGTCTATGGCGGCCAATATGACGGCGACGAAGGGTTCCGCCGCATCCAGCGCCAGATCGAGGCGTTTGCCCGCGACGAGGGCCGCCGGCCGCGCATGCTTGTCGTCAAGCTCGGCCAGGACGGCCACGACCGCGGCGCCAAAATCATCGCGACCGCCTTTGCCGATATAGGCTTCGACGTGGACATCGGCCCGCTGTTTCAGACCCCGGAGGAGGCGGCACGCCAGGCGGTCGAAAACGACGTGCACATTGTCGGCGTGTCGAGCCAGGCCGCCGGCCACAAAACCTTGGTGCCGGCGCTGATCGAGGCCCTTCGCCGCGAGGGTGCCGGCGACATCCTCGTCGTCTGCGGCGGCGTCATCCCGCCCAAAGACTATGAATTCCTGAAGAAGGGCGGGGTCAGCGCGATCTATGGCCCCGGCACCAACATCCCCCAAGCCGCCGCCGAGATTCTGTCCTTGATCCAGAAACGGCGGCTCGCGGCGTGAAATTGTAGCTCGGCCGACAACCGTTTGAACCCCACCAGGCGGGCCATCGTGATGGGATCGGTGCCTCATGCGAGCTGCGACAATGTTGACGCCTGCTTTGGTGAGCGCGCCGTCACTTCGGAGATGACGCGGTCGAGAGCCGCCATCTGATCCTCCCACCGGTAGCTCGCTTCGACTGCGGCGCGCGCCTTTCCTGACATTTCCGAGCGAAAAGCGGAATCCCGCAGCAAGCCGACAACCCGATCGGCAAATTGGGCCGGGTCGTCCGTCACCAGGATGCCGGCCCCTTGCGGGACGACGGTGCCGCCCCAGGCCGCGGTCGTGGAGACGCAAGGGAGGCCCATCGCCAGCGCTTCGATCAGCTTGTTTTGCACGCCGCGGGCGACGCGTAGCGGCGCCGCGAACACTTCCGCCGCGTCGAGATAGGGCCGGATATCGGGAACCCACCCGGTAACGGTGACGCCGCGCCGTTTCTCCAGGCGCCGAACTGCGGCACTCGGCCGATTGCCGCAGATGGTCAGATGCGCTTCCGGGATCTCCGCCTGCACCGCCGGCAGAATCCGGTCGCAGAACCAGACGACGGCATCGACATTGGGGAAGTAGTCCATGACCCCGGTGAAGACGATCGACCCGGACCGCTTTTCCCGGCCGGACGAGCGGAAATAATCGAGATCGACCCCATTGCCGACCAGCGACACCGCGACCCCCGGGAACAAGCGCCTGAAGTCGCGTTCTTCGGCCGCGGTGCAGACGAGGGCGTGAGAAAAGCGTCGCGCGATGCCTTGCTCATAGGCGAGCAGCCGTTCCGCTTCAATGCGATAAATCCAGCGCAAACCAATGCTCGCTCGCTCGGCGTATTGCGCCCATTTCAGCGAATCGAGATCGTGATACTGCATGATCCGCGGGACGTCGGCAAACTGCTCAGCGTATTGGGCGACGTTGCAGCTGAACACGATGATCAAATCGGGCGGTGTCTCGTTATATTTTCTGACGATCGCCTGATGCAGGGCTGCTTCGTCGAACGCGGCAACTGAAAGCGCCCGATCTCGGACAAGCGCCCATAGCGACCGGAGCCGGCTGCGCAATCTCGTCACCGGCACGGCCGTCACACTCGTTGCGTGCGCGCGCAAGCCGGGGACGTTGGCAAGGTCGGCGATCCCGTCGGCGAGGCAGAAAACGTGCAGCTCATGCCTTTTCGCGAGGTGGCGCACCTCGTGGAACGTCACGATCTTGTCGCCACGATCGGGCGGAAAGGGAACGCGTTGACACACGAAAAAGATGCGCATCGATCGAATCTGCGAGTTTCTTTCGCGCAGGGGACACCCTAGCGTAGTGCTGTTCCAGATACGCGATTTGCGGTTGACGGCAAAGCCCAAAAGCCTCGGCGCTCGGCTCCCGCATCGGACAGCACGATTCATAGCCCGACCTCGCCGGGTGTCGGGGAACGTGCCACAATGGCGCGCCGAGAATGGCGCTGCGGGCATTCGCTCGCGGCGGCGAGACCGATGGTGGCGGCGGTGAACGCGATTCTCGATTACTTGAAGCAGTCGCGCGACGTAGTGCAGGCCGCGATCGACGATCCGGCATTTTCCAACACCGTCGCGGCAATCGTCGAGATCACGTCAAACGCGCTCGCCAGCGGTCACAAGCTGCTGCTGGCCGGCAATGGCGGCAGCGCCGGCGACGCCCAGCACATCGCGGGCGAGCTGTTGTCGCGGCTCAATTACGACCGCGCGCCGGCGGCGGCATTGGCGCTGACGACCGACAGCTCGGTGCTGACCGCGATCGGCAATGATTACGGTTTCGACCGGGTCTTCGAGCGCCAGATCCGAGGGCTCGGCAATGCCGGGGATGTGTTCGTCGCGCTGTCGACCTCGGGCCGCTCGCCGAACATCCTGCGCGCGATCGACGCGGCGCGCGACAAGCGGCTCGCGGTTGTCGGGCTGACCGGGCGGACCGGCGGCGAAATGCGCCGGCGCTGCGACATCTGCCTGCACGCGCCATCGGATTCGACGACGCTCATCCAGCAGCTCCACATCATTGCCGGGCACATTATCTGCGGGCTCGTCGAAGAGCGGCTCTTCCCGCAGCGTGGCTGAGCTTATGCCCCTCAGCTCCAAATCCGCCACGCGGCTGCAACGCGAGACGCCGCAGCAGCGGCTACGCCCGGCCGCGTTTCTCGATCGCGAAGGGGTGTTGAACCACGATGACGGCTATGTCGGAGCGCGCGCGCGGTTTCGCTGGGTCGACGGCGCACCAGCCGCGGTCAAGAGGCTGAACGACGCCGGCCGCTTCGTCTTTGTCGTCAGCAACCAATCAGGGGTGGCCCGCGGGCTTTATTCGGAGGCGGATGTGCGCGAACTGCA
>DATKHX010000141.1:0-3279 GCA_035510075.1 Allostellaceae bacterium | reverse complement strand
CCTGGTGGACTACCACTTGCGGGTTGGAGAGGTGACGCGAGACACCCGGCTGCCCGAGGGCTACGCGCTGCACGAGCAGCGGTTGGACGAGACCGAGGTCGGCGAGGGCACGACAGTGACCCTGATCGACGCCGGGCGGCCGGCCGGGTGGGTCAACGAGGCCAAACCGGATCATGCCGCCGAGTGGCTGGGCCTGGCACCCGGTGCGGCGGGCCTCGTCGGCTGGGACGTATTCGACGCGGTTCTGACGCCGGGCGACGTGATCCTGCTGATGTCATGGCGCGATCACACCGCGGCCGAGGCGTTCGAAGGCGGGATCTCCCTGAGGGATGGTGCGAGGCTGCGCCGCGTCCGGGTGGTGCGCGATTACGGCATGTTCGACCGCCGCGAAGCGCCGCAATACTACCCCGACGCCCAGGGCGCAAAGACGCTGCACGCGTGACCGCGACGCCTACCCCGATCCGATGGTCGGGTCGGGGGTTGGGTCCGGCGACAGACGTAAACATATGATTCACATTATCGTCATGGCAGAGCTTGTCCCGGCCACCCAAGTCTTTGCCTCGAACCGCAACGCCGGTCGCCGATGCCGGGATGCCAGGATCAGGTCCATGGCTGTCCGGTTCAGGCCCGCATACAAGTCGGCCGGGCATTCCACATATTTTTCCCTCTCAAGCGGTCATGGCCGGACTTATTCCGGCCATGACCGTGCCGCGATCAGGGGTCGAAGAAGGGCGTGGATCACCGGGACGAGCCCGGTGATGACGAGTAGGAGTAGAGGCTTTGTGCTTCACCGCAACCAACTTCGCGGAACCGCGAAAGCTGAACATCGGTGGAGCGGGGTTGAGGTTCCAAATCGGCATTGCGATTTGCATGGTGGATCAAACGTCGATGGGCCATACGATGCATCATTATCTCGTCTTTGAAACTGTGGCCGGTTTTTGTGGCATCGCCTGGAGCAGCATCGGCATCACTCGTTTCCAGTTGCCGATGAGAAGCGCCGCAGCGACCGAACGAAATCTGTTGCGCCGGCTGCCAAACGCCAAACCCGGCACGCCTACGCCGCAGGTCGTCGAGGCTGTCGCCGCCACGCAGCGCTATTTCACGGGTGCGGAGACGGACTTTTCCGGCTTCAAGCTCGATCTCGATGAACAGAACGCGTTTTTTCTGCAGGTCTATGATGCGGCGCGACAGGTCGGTTGGGGCCGCACGACGACCTACGGTGCGCTGGCGAAGAAACTCGGCGCCGGGCCGGAAGCCGCTCGCGATGTCGGCCAAGCGATGGCCAAGAATCCGGTGGCGCTGATCATCCCTTGCCATCGAGTGCTGGCGGCTGGCGGCAAAGTCGGCGGCTTTTCCGCGCCAGGCGGTGCTGCTGCGAAGACCCGCATGCTCGAACTGGAGGGGGTTCATGTCGGGCCACCGCAACCGGCACAGCAGTCGCTCGGGTTTTGAGACTGTTCGTCCCGGCGGCCGCCATAGACCCGCGGGGGTTCGACGCGACGCAGACCTAAATTTAGGGATTTGGCGAACGCTGGCAGCGCATGGTAATGCGGGGTCAGGAGGGTTTGATGTCACGGCCCCGAGCAGCTGACGATTTCCAGACGATCCGCACCCGCTTGGAGGAGTTGCGACAGGAGAGGCTCCCCGAGCAGCCGGCCGCGACAACCGGCACCGGCGTCGCGGGTCATCGTGGCCCTTGCGCCTGTGGCAGGAGCCTGTTCCCCGACGAGTGCGACGGATCGTGCAAGTTTTGAAGGGCAGCAGGCTCGGGCTCCGCGAGTGGCGTATCCCGACAGTTGCCGTGCTTTGCGGCGAGCCGCGGTGGGATTAAGATGCCGCACAGCCCTTGGAGGAAACAGCAATGATGATCGACATGCATGCCCATTGGCGGCCCGCCGAAATCGCAGACGCTCTGCGCGCTCGCACCAGGGAACCGCGCATCCTGCGCAACGGCGATGGCGTCGAGGTGCTGAAGGCGCCGCGAATGGGCGAAGCACCGCTCGCCGAGGCCTTTGACGACGTCGATTTCCATCTCGCTCGGATGGACCGCCAAGGGGTCGAGGTGAGCGTGCTGTCGCTCCTCGGATCATTCTGTTGGATCGAGTCGCAGCCGCTGGAAGAGTCCGGCCCGCTGTGCCGGAGCGTCAACGACGGGCTTTCCGCAATTTGTGAGAAGCATCCCGGCCGCTTCGCCGCCTATGCGGCACTGCCCTTGACGGACATTTCCGCTGCCGCCGCCGAGCTCGAGCGGGCGCTCGGGCTGCCCGGTATGATCGGCGCGCAGATCCCCGGCAACTATTTCATGACGCGCAAGGACGCCGAAGCGATGCGCCCGCTGCTGGAAGTCGCGAACCGCCACCGCGCCGTTCTCTTCATCCACCACGGCCCGCGGCCGGGCGACGCGTTCCCCAAGGTCGCCGGCGACACGGACAACGCGCGCCGCCGCAACGGCACGCTCGACATGCAGGCGAGCCTGTCCTCGGTGATGGTGACGTTGTGCCTTACCGACTACCTCGCGGACTATCCCGACGCGATGATCCAGGTCCACAATTTGGGCGGCAACCTTCCCTACGAGGTCGAGCGCATGGACCATCGCTGCCTGCTCGACACGCCGAATGAGGAATTGCCGTCGTCGCGCTTCCGCAAGGCGAAGGTGTACGTGGATTGCAACTCGTTCGGGCCCCATTCGATCGAGGCGGCCGTGAGACTGTACGGTGCCGAGCGCATCGTATGCGGCACCGACGGCACCGAGTTCGGCTGCGACTGGACCGGGAAGGCGCTCGCGGACGCAGAGATCGGCGAGGAGGCGCGCGAGCAGATCCTGCACCGCAACGCCGCTGCGATGCTCGCCCGCGCAAGCACCGCGCAGCGCGCAGCCGCCGCCTGATCCTCCGGCACCGGACCGCGGCACCGGCGTCCCTGCTCGGCAACCCTTCCCTTCAAAGGGGGGGGTTGCCGAAGCGCTGGCCGCATCACTCCACCCGACCCTCCCCATCATCGGGGAGGGTTTTGTCAGCGTTTCGACGCGCATTCTCCCTCTGAATAGCGTTCATGCTCGCGCCGTCTGCTCGGCTGCGTTAGCATGCCCCGGATACGACTGTCCCGGGAGGGAATGCCGATGACCCGCGCCTATAACGTTGTCGACGCCGACGGCATCGACGCCGCGTTCCTTTACCCGAGCCTCGGCCTGTTCGCCGGCGCCGTCGCGGACCCCGAACTCGCGGCCGCGATGTGCCGCGCCTACAACCGCTGGCTCGCCGATTACTGCAAGCCCTACCC
>DATKHX010000140.1:0-8281 GCA_035510075.1 Allostellaceae bacterium | reverse complement strand
ATCGCGAACGATCTCCCGGCGAAAGGCACGGATATTGTTGCGGCCGACGAATATCCCGATCGGGACGACGCAACTGAGGAGCAACAACGCCAACCACCGCAGCAAATCAGCAATTTCGGGCATCTGGCTCTCCCGCAGTATCCGCAACCTCACCGCTCAGGTGATAAGCGGCCTCGCCGCACGACCGGCTGTCCCGCCGTCAACGCGATGACACCGCCAAACAGCCGCCGCGTATGTGAGCGGCTTCACATTGCGGCGCGGTTTGGACCGAGCCGCCTCTGATTTGCGCTGTCTACGGCAGCGATCCTGCTCCTTTTCAGTTGATTATACCATAGGCGTTCGCGCTATGCGCGAAGACTGGTAGACGGCGGCAACGACGCGCGGCAGACATGCGAGATCGATCCTGGCCAAATCTTATGCATTCCCGGTTTCATGTTGCCCAGTTGTTGTACAAAGCGGGCTCGCTACTGAGCGCGCGTCGCTCTGACGGACGGGGACGAGTTGACCGAGCAATCCGCGACCGGGGAGCAAGTCCGGGACTATCAATCCGATGAGGCCCGCGGCGCCCGGCGGCTGGTGCTGATGGCGGTTATGATGGCGACGTTTATGGCGGCGATGGAGAGCACCATCGTCGCCACCGCGATGCCGACAATCGTCGCGGCCCTCGGCGGGTTTCGGCTGTTCAGCTGGGCGTTTGCGGCGTATCTCCTGACCCAGGCGGTGACGATCCCGATTTATGGGCGGCTTGCCGATCTCTATGGCAGGAAGCGTGTGTTTTTCGCCGGGGCAGGCTTGTTCATGGCGGCCTCGACATTGTGCGGCCTCGCTTGGGCGATGGTGCCGCTGATCCTGTTCCGGGCGTTGCAGGGGGCCGGCGCCGGCGCCATCCAGCCGATCGCGACGACCATTATCGGCGACATTTACCGCCCGGTCGAACGCGCCCGGATACAGGGCTACATATCGGGCGTGTTCGGCGTCGCGGCGATCATCGGCCCGATGCTCGGGGCGTTTCTGGTCCAGCACGTGACCTGGTCGCTGGTGTTCTGGATCAACCTGCCGATCGGGGCGGCGACGTTTGTCATGTTCGGCCTCTTCCTGCACGAGCGGCAAACGCCGCGCCGCCACCGCATCGACTATGTCGGCTCGGCCCTGATGATGTTCGGCGCCGGCAGCCTGATGCTGGCGCTGGTGGAGTTCGGGAATTCGGCCGGGATGCCGACGACGGCGGCGCTGGCGGGGGCGGGCCTCGGCGCGCTCGTGGTGCTGGCAGTGCACGAGCGCGGCGCGGCGGAGCCGATCCTGCCATTGCGGCTGTGGCGCGACCGGGTCATTGCCATCGGCAGCTTCAGCGGGTTCACCGGTGGCGTCGTTATGATGTCGATCAACGGTTTTCTGCCGCTCTATGTTCAGGGTGCGATGGGCCGCAGCCCGACCGCGGCCGGAATGGCTCTCGGCGCCGCATCGGTCAGCTGGACCTTCGCCAGCCTCGCCGCCGGGCGGCTGATGATCCGCACCTCCTATCGGCGGGCGGCGGCGATCGGCGGCTTTTCTTTGATTGTCGGCGCCGCGGTGCTGGCGACCCTCGACCCGTCGAGCAGCCTGCTGTGGGCCGCCGCCGGATCGTTGCTGATCGGCGTCGGCATGGGGTTCTGCAACACCTCCTTTCTGGTCTCGACGCAGGCAAGCGTCGGCTATAGCGGGCGCGCGGCGGCCACCTCGTCGATCATGTTCATGCGGATCGTCGGCAACTCGGTCGGCGCCGCGGTGTTCGGCGCGATCCTCAATTTCGGGGTCGGCCGCCGCATCCCTCATGCCGGCGACGCTGTCAACCGGCTGTTGCAGCCGGCCGCGCGCGGGAGCCTCGGGGCCGCCGAGATCGCGCGTCTCAGCGACGCAATCGGCGCCGGGTTGCACAACGTCTATGTCGTCGCGGGCGTGGTCGCCGTGATCAGCCTGGCGCTGGCCCTGGCCTTGCCGGCGCGGCTCAGCCCAACCCGACCCGCCGCAGACCCGCGCGCCGGGTGACTATTCGGGGCCGTGCGCTCGGGCCGGTCACGCGGCTCGGGCCGATGGCGCCCCACCAGCAGCGCGGGCGGCAGCGAGGATCATCTCCGCACTCTTTTCGGCGATCATGATCACGGTGGCGTTGGTGTTGCCGGAAACGACGGCCGGCATGACCGAGGCGTCGATGACGCGCAGCCTCTCGACACCGCGGACGCGCAATTGGGGGTCGACGACGGCGCGCTCGTCGATGCCCATCATGCAGGTCGAGGTCGGGTGAAATGTCGTGCCGGCGGTCTGGGCGATATGCGCGAGCCACTCCTCGTCGGTCTCGGTCGCGGCACCCGGCAGAAATTCGCCGGTGACGAGCGCCGCCATCGCCGGGCTCTGAAACACCTTGCGGGCGATCCGCAGACCCGCGATCAAGGTGTCCTTGTCGGCCTGGGTCGACAGGTAGTTGGGCTGGATCGCCGGCGGGATCGCCGGGTAGGGCGAGCGAATGCGCAGCCAACCGCGGCTTTCCGGCCGGCATGGGATGCAAGTCAGCTGGCAGCCGGGGAAATCGTGCATCGCCTCGCCCGGTTTTACAAAGCTGCCGGCGAGGAATTGATACTGCACGTCGGGCGAGTCGAGGCCGGGGCGGGTGCGCACGAACAGCCCGATGGGTGCCGCCCCCATCATCAGTGCACCGCGGCGGCCGAATGCCCATTCGAGCCCGGCACGGGCCTGCAGCCGCCGGCTGCGCGAAATCTCGTTCAAGGTGCTGGCCCGGCGCACGCGGTAGACCACGCGCGAATTTAAATGGTCCTGCAAGTTCTCGCCGACCCCCGGCAGGTCGTGCACGACCGGGATCCCAACAGAGCGCAGCAACTCGCCCGGCCCGACACCGGACAGCTGCAGAATTTGCGGCGAGTTGATTGACCCGCCGGCAAGGATGACCTCGCCGCGGGCGCGGGCGTGGTGGACGACGCCAGCCTGCGCGTATTCGAGACCGACGGCACGGCGGCCCTCGAACAACACGCGCTGGGCATAGGCGCGGACCTCGACCCTGAGGTTGGGCCGCTTGATGGCGGGACGCAGATAAGCGACCGCAGCACTGCACCGGCGCTTGTTGCGCACCGTCACCTGCAACGGACCGACACCGTCCTGTTCGGGCCCGTTGAAATCACGGTTGCGGGGATAGCCAGCCTCGACCGCGGCGGCGATAAAGGCGTCGTGCAGTTCGTGCTCGGCGCGCAAATCGGTGACATCGAGCGGGCCGCCCGAACCGTGATGGTCGTCGGCCCCGCGCTCCTGGTTTTCGGCGCGGCGGAAATAGGGGAGCACGTCGTCATACGACCATCCGGTATTGCCGAGCTGGCGCCACCAGTCGAAATCCTGGCGCTGCCCGCGGATGTAGATGAGCCCGTTGATCGAGCTCGACCCGCCCAGGACCTTGCCGCGCGGCCAGGGCAGTCGACGGCCGCCCAGCTCGGCCTGCGGCTCCGTCTCGAATTGCCAGGTGATCTTCGGGTGGTAGATGTTGCGGTAGAAGCCGGCCGGGATGTGGATCCACAGGTTCGTATCCTTGCCGCCGGCTTCGAGCAGCAGCACGCGCGTCTTCGCGTCGGCGCTCAAGCGGTTCGCCAGGACACATCCAGCCGAGCCCGCGCCGACGACGATGTAATCGAACTCAGCTTCGTGCTGCATGACGGTCCTCGTTATTCACCAGCGAGACAGTGAGGTATTGAGATTTCGGATTGCGTCGCGGGATTTCTTCAATGTGGTTTAATAACCATCTAACAGTAATAATTAAATGCGGTTTGAAATAATGGCCCTTTGTGCCGCGGGTGTGCCAAAGGCGCGTTCGCTCTCACATTATATTCCATCCGCTATTTCCTCTCGAAAAGGAGCTGCCGCCGATCAAACCGGCACGACCTCTCACTGCCTCATTGCCTCACTGGTAAAATTCAGCGGGCGCCAAGCTCGCGGCGGAAATCCTTTACTACCTGCTCGCGGGTGCGGGTCTGCCACCGGCGGCGGCGGCCGATCGGCTCGTTCTCGATCTCCGGAACGACCTTGCAGGCGACAAAGACCGGGCCAGGTCCGGCCATGATTTGCGGCAATGCGCGCTCGAAGTCGCCGATTTCGGTAAAGGCGAAGGCCCGCGGATAGCCGCAGCCGCGCGCGACGACATCATAGGCGATGTTGTCGGCGTTCGGCACCGGCTGACCGCCGGTCGTCGCATAGACGCCGTTGTCGATCAGGAAATGATAGAGGTTCGGCGGCGCCTGCTCGGCGACCGTGGCCAGCATCCCGAGGCTCATCAGGATGTCGCCCTCGGAATCGAACAGCATGACCTTTTTGTCCGGCCGAGCCAGCGCCAAACCCAGACCAAGCCCGGCATGGCCGCCCATCGACGGGTCGCCAACCTCGACATCGAGGTTGTGGTTGTCGCTGAGATCGATCCAATAGCGGCCGCTGCGGCCCGGGACAAGGATCGCGTCGCCGCGATAGGGTGCGAATACCTTCATCATGTCGGCGGTGTACATCATCGTGAATCGCCTTCTCGGTCATCGAAGATTTCAGAGGGACCGTCACCTCCGCGCAAGCGGGAGTCCAGGGAGCCGTTGAGGCGCCGGCGCCCCTGTTCAGGCCAAGGGGCAGGCTCTGGATTCCCGCGTTCGCGGGAACGACGGCAAACGGTTTGGCGGTTGAGCTATCCCAAGCGCTCGTCAGCGATTGAAGCCGTGATATTCGTCGCCGACCAGGATCACCACCGGCTGTTGTCTGCGCTCCGCCTCTTCAAAGGCGACCCCGATGCGCGAGGAATCCGTGTCGCTTTCAACGAGATAGTAGTTAAGGCCGAAGGCCATCAGAAAGGGCTCGGTGTAGGTCGCCACCGTGTCCGTGGTGACGCCATGCCGGGTCCAGCCGCGATAGCCGACCATCAGCACGATCGGCACGTTGAGGCTCATCAGCCAGCCGCGGATCGAATCGCCGGCCTCGAGCATCCCGGTGTTCTGGATCAAAATCAGCGGCTTGGCCCCGCCGAGCCACAGCCCCGCGGCGATCGAGCACGCATTCCCCTCGCGGCCGACCCCGACGAGGTGCACCGCCGGGTCGGCCTTCATCAACAGGTAGAGCCAGTTGGTCTCGCTGTCGGGCAAGTACACGACATGGGTGACGCCGTGTTTCTTCATTTCGGCGAGCACCGTTTCCGGGCTCAGCATTGCCGTCGCCGCACCACTCATCGACCGCCTCCGTTGCAAGCTACACCATCAGCATAGTTCGCCGCGCGCGATAAAGCGACGTGCTCGGCAGCCGCCGGCGCTAGTGGCGGCTGCGCGGGTTGGCGCCGCTTCGTATAATTCGGCGACTTCACAGAGGAGAAAGCATAATGCCGACACGCCGCGCCGTATTGGTGTCAGCCCTCGCCGCGGCGGCAATCCGCCCAGGTGCAGCGCTGGCGGCGGTTGCGGCGGACGCGCCGCCGGCGTCGCCGACAGTGCTGCGCTTGGTTAAACGGACGATCGAGGTCGACGGCAAGCCGGCCTCGGTCTACGGCATCCGCCAACCGGACGGCGCCGAGGGGATCACCACCCGTGTCGGCGACCGCTTTCGGGTGCGGGTCGAGAACCAGATCGGCAGGCCCAGCCTCGTTCATTGGCACGGGCTCGCCCCGCCCTGGCAGCAGGATGGCGTGCCGGGTATTTCGGGGCCGCCGATCCCGGCCGGCGGCAGCGCCGACTATGATTTTCCGCTAGCCTTTGGCGGCACCTTCTGGATGCACTCGCATCAGGGATTGCAGGAGCAGCTGCTGCTCGACGCGCCGCTGATCATCCGCGACCGGCGCGACCAGCCTGGGCAGCAGGAAATCGTGCTGATGCTCAACGATTTCAGCTTCACCCCGCCCGCCGAAATTTTCGCCAACTTGAAAAAGGGCGGTAGCATGCCGGGCATGGCGCGCGCGGCGGCCTCCGCGGCCGGCATGTCGAAAATGACGAGCGGCGCCAAATCGATGATGACCGGCATGCCGGGCACAAGCGCTGGCGGGCAGGTCGCGACCACGGCCTCACCCGACCTCAACGACGTAACCTATGATGCCTTCCTCGCCAACGACCGCACGCTCGCCGACCCCGAGGTGGTCAAGGTCGAGCCCGGCGGGCAGGTGCTGCTGCGGGTCATCAACGGCTCGTCGATGTCGAGCTTCCACTTTGATCTGGGCGCGCTCGACGGCCGGTTGATCGCAGTGGACGGGACGTTTGTGACGCCGCTGACGGGCCGGCGTTTCCCGATCGCGGTGGCACAGCGGCTCGACATCAAGTTAACCATCCCGGCCGGAGCGGCGGCTTACCCGCTGCTCGCAACCGTCGAGGGCGAGCGCAGCCGCACTGGCATCGTGCTCAGCGCCGGCAAGGCGGCGATTGCCCGCGTCCCCGCCCAGGCGCCGGCGGCGGCGCCGGCGATCACAATGGAGCTGGAGAGCAGGCTGCGCGCGCTGGAGCCGCTCGCGCCGCGCCGGCCCGACCGCGTCCACAACATCGACCTGACCGGCGACATGTCGAAATATATCTGGTCGATCAACGGCGTCGCCTGGAACAAGGACGTGCCGCCGCTGCCCGTCGCCAAAGGCGAACGCGTCGCGCTGGTCATGACCAACATGACCAGCATGCCGCATCCGATGCATCTGCACGGGCACCGGTTTCAGGTAGTTGAGATCGAAGGCCTACAGCTTTCGGGCGCGGTGCGCGACACCGTGCGGGTGCCGCCCGGAGGGCGTGTGATCGTCGTCTTCGACGCCGACAATCCCGGCACCTGGGCGTTTCACTGCCACATGCTCTACCATCTCCAAGCAGGCATGTTCACCACCATCCGTTACGTCTGACGGCGACCGCTCGGCTACTTCGGCTGGACCAGCGGGTTTCCACCCGGAGTGCCGGGCGGCGGGATCACCGGCGTGCGGCTCGTCCCCTGGTTCGGCGGCGCCACGACGCCGCCATCATCGGTCGGCGGCGGGTGAATAACCCCGCCCGAGCGGCTGAGCTCGCGGCTCAACGAACCCCGCGCCGTGCTCGAACCCGACCGCGGCTCTTGCGGGACGGTGCTTTCATTCCCGCTTGGAGCGGTCGGCTGCGCCTGGGCATTCTGGCCAAGGCCCTGATCGCGGCCGGCATCCGATGTGGCACCTCGGGTCTGCGCTCCGGCAACGGCGATGCCGGCGCAGAGGCAAATGACCGCCGCCAGCGGCTTGATCATGATCGCTCGCACATCGCGCTCCTTCATAAAAAGTTCGGCCTCTTATTGAGTGACGCCTGAGCAACCGGGAAAGTTCTGCGGTGGGCCGACTTGCCGCTATAGGTGAAGCCGCCTATCGTCGGGTTCGCCGCTCGCGCGGTCGTAGAGGAGAGCCGTCATGCCGCTGCCGCAGGATATCAGACCGATCTTTCAGGACATCCAGGACACGCTGGTTCGGTCCGAGGCACCATGGGTTCAGCAAACGCCGATGTCTTCCGTCAAGGTGCTGTGGGTCGGCCGCGAGACCGGCACCTGGGCGTCGCTGCATCATTGGAAAAAGGGCTATGTGGCACCGCCGCACAAGCATCTCGCCGGCGCTCACGCGTTTATCGTTTCGGGCAAATTGCAGGTCAGGAACGGTGTCTTGAACGCCGGCGACTATGTCTACGAGCCGTCCGGCATCCTGCATGACGCCACGACGGCGCTCGAAGACACGACCTACCTCTTTATCTGCAACGGCGCGGTGCTGTTTTTCGACGAGAACGGTTTTACCCGCTACACGAATTGGGAAGTCATGGAGAAGCTGCGCGCCTCGGCCGTGCCGGAGCTCCGCGCCGCGGCGGCAGAGTAGTCAGGCGGCGGGTGTCAGCCGCACCCGCGCCACCAGCACCGCCGACAGGCTGAACCAGAGCGCTGCGATGGCGAAGGCGAGCGTATAGGCGAAGCGCGCCGAGACCGCCCATTTGGCGCCGCTGATAATCCAGCCGGTCGATGCCGGCCCCAGGATCTGCGGCAGGACCAGTGCGACGTGCCAGATGCCCATGTCCTTGCCCGCCGCCTCGGTCTTCGGCAAGACGCGCAACGCCAAGGCCCAGTCGACGGCCTGATAAGCGCCCCAGCCGGAAAAATAGACGAGCGCCACCGCCGCCATCGCTACCAGATGCGGGCGGAGCCCGGTCAGCACATAGGCGATCGCCGCCGCGGCCATCATCCAGTTCGTCGTTCTGACGATCGCGACGATGCCATACCGCGAAGTCAGCCAGGCGGCGACGAGGCTCGCCGG
>DATKHX010000139.1:0-5433 GCA_035510075.1 Allostellaceae bacterium | reverse complement strand
AGCTGGAATAGGGTCTCGTCTCCATCCTTGGCGGTCGCCGAGCTGATCAGCACGACATTGTCGAAAGGCTGCAAGATCAGCTCGTGCAGAGCCTTGCCGGAGCCTGTCACGTATTCGACGACGCGGCAGCGTTCGCGGTCGAGCGTCTCTTGCAGAATTGTCATTCTATAGGCGGCGCGGGTCGTCGCTGCCTCGATCAAGGCTCGTGCGAACGGTCGCAGAAAGGTCTCGTCAAACCCGAGAAGCGCGGTCGGATGATCGTCGTTTACCGAGGAGCGCATTTCCAGCGTCGTCCATAGGGACGCGCGACCGCCGAAGTAGTCCGCCGAAGCGAGATCGAGGTTGATCGAATCCACCGGCATCGGCGAGGAGATGGATCGGGGAGACAGAAAAGCGAAACAGGCCGGTTCCCGCTTTAGCGAAATGTTCGTCGTCGCCTCAAGGTTCCGATCGGTGATCGCGGGACTGTCTGCCATGGCAAATCAACTCCGAGAGCGCCTCGGGCCCGGCGATGGTGGCACCGCGCCTTTGAGCCCCTAATCTAGATCGAGAGTTCCCCTGTCAACGGTCTTAACTTGACTGCTTCGGCTGGGCTTGTCAAAGTAGATCACAAGGCCAACGGCGTTATGCGGCTATCAGCCGCGCGCAACAGGCGCAGATTTTGCTTAACGTCGAGAGTCCGAAGGCTGCGGCAGTTTGCATCCTCAGCCTTGCCTCGCCCGGATCGACGCGCGTCGGGTCAGGGCGCACCGCGAAACAGCGATTCTGCACGAACGCCCAAAGCCACCCTTATCGTTTTTGCGGCGCGCAGCTGGTGCAAGGCTGGTATGACCGGCGGCAAAGGCAGCCTGGTCTTCCTGCTGGAAGGCAAGCTCATCGGCGCGCTTCGCGTTCGATCGCTTCCTCCGTTCTCAGCCATTCCGATTCGGCGTTTGCGATCAGGCGGACCAGTTCGGCGCGCCGCTTCAGCGCATCGCTGACAACTGCACCCTTTGGGCCACTGCCGTTAACTTCGGCCAAGCCCCGATCCAGCAGGTCGCGCTCCTTCGTCAGCCGGGCGATCGCTTCCTCGGCCGCTCGGGCGCGCTGCCGCAGCGGGTCGAGCGCGCGGCGCTGCTCGGCGGTGCGCCGCCGCGCGGCGCGGCGCTCGTTGGTATCGGCGGGGCGTTTGCCGCCGGCCGGCTCGGCTTTTTCGAGCACCAGATGCCGATAGTCGTCGAGATCGCCGTCGAACGGCCGCACGGTTGCGTCGCCGACGAGCCAAAGCCGATCGGCGGTCAATTCGAGCAGGTGCCAGTCGTGGCTGACGATTATGACCGCGCCCGGAAAATCGTTGATCGCCTGAACCAGCGCCTCGCGGGCTTCGATGTCGAGATGATTGGTCGGCTCGTCGAGAACGAGAAGCGATGGCGCGTCATAGGTGACAAGCGCCAGGTTCAGGCGCGACCGCTCGCCGCCCGACAATTCGCCAACCGGCAAAAAAGCCTTGTCTTCACCGAAACCGAAGCTGCCGAGCCGGGCGCGCACCGCCTCTGGCAACGCAGTCGGCATCAGCGCCGACAAATGATCGTAAGACGATTCTTCAGCCCTCATTTCCTCGATCTGATGCTGCGCGAAGTAGCCGCATCGAAGCTTTGGCGAGCGAAACATCCTGCCGCCGAGCGGCGCCAGACGGCCGGCGAGCAGGCGCGCAAACGTCGTCTTGCCGTTGCCGTTGGCGCCGAGCAGCGCGATCCGATCGTCGGGGTCGAGCCGCAGGTCGAGCCGCGACAAAACCGGCCGCCCCGGCATATAGCCGACGCTCGCCCGTTCGAGCGAGATCAGCGGCGGGCTCAACCGCGGCGGATCGGGAAAGGAAATCCGTGGCGGCGAGTCGGCGGCGACCAGCACCACCGGTTCGAGCCGGGTCAGCGCCTTCAGCCGGCTCTGCGCCTGGCGCGCTTTCGAGGCCTTGGCGCGAAAGCGATCGACAAAAGACTGCATCCGCTGGCGCTGCTCGGCCTGCTGTTTTGCGACGACCGCGAGCCGCTGCATATTTTCCTGCCGCGCCCTTAAAAACGCGTCAAATCCCCCCGAGTACGCCGTCAGCTTGCCGCGATCGAGGTGCAACGTCGTCGTCGTGACGGCATTCAGCACCCGCCGGTCGTGGCTGACCAGGATCAAGGTTTGTCGATAGCCGCGGAGAAACCGTTCGAGCCACAGCGAGGCTTCGAGATCGAGGTGGTTGGTCGGCTCGTCGAGCAGCAACAGATCGGGCTCGGTGAACAGCACCGCCGCCAGCGCCACCCGCATGCGCCAACCGCCGGACAGGTCTTCGAGCGGCTGTCGCTGCATCGCATCGTCGAGCCCGAGCCCGGCAAGGATGCGCCCCGCTCGGCTCGGCGCCGAGCGGGCGTCGATCTCGACGAGGCGGGTTTCGATTTCCGCCGCGCGCAGCGGCGCCGGGTCGGCTTCGCGCTCCATCAACAGGCGGGTGCGCTCGCGATCGGCGGCGAGCACGGTTTCGAACGAGCTCGCGGCACCTCCAGGCGCCTCCTGGGCGAGAAATCCGATGCGCCGGCTGCCCGGCAACTCGATCGTGCCGTCCTCCGGCTCCAACACACCGCGGATCAGGTTGAGGAGGGTCGACTTGCCGACGCCATTGCGGCCGACCAGCCCGACCTTGGCGCCATCGGGCACCTGCGCATTGGCGCGATCGAGCAGGCGCCGCTTTTCGATGCGGTAGGTTACTTCGGAAAGGGTCAGCATCGCGAACGTATAATATGGTACCTGGTCGGTCCTCGACTATGCTGCCGCTGCGCGGCTCGCGGCGTTGCGCCTTTGGGCCGGCTTACCGCGTTGCCCGCTCAGGTGCGGTCCAGCGCCGCGTACACGGCGCGCTCGAAGGCGCCTAGGAGGGCGAGGGCAGCGGGATCGGCAAAGGGCAGGATCTGGGTTAGGATCACGGCGGCCACCCGCCTTGGCGGGTCGATCCAATAGTAGCTGTTGAAGATGCCACCCCAGCTCAGGCTGCCGGCGCTGCGGCCGTCGGGTCCGGGCTCGGTGTTGATCATGTAGGCGAGGCCCCAGCGGGACGAGCCGTCGGGGAAAAGGTCGAAATCATTGCTGCGCTCGGGCATCACCGTGCGCATCACCCCGGCGGCGAGATCTCCGACTTGGTTGCGTCCCATTTCCGCCACGGTTTCCGGCCGCAACAAGCTGGCGCCGTCAACGCGCCCGCCGTTCAACAGCATCCGCAGAAAGTTTAGATAGTCGGGGCCGGTCGAGTAGAGTGCGCCGCCGCCGGCCCAGAATTCCGGGTTGCGCGGCGGCATGTCGATCGCGATCGGCTCCAGCGATCCGTCCGCCTTGCGCCGATGCACCCGGACCAGCCGCTCGCCCTGCTCGCCCGACGGCGCAAAGCCGCTGTCGCTCATCCCGAGCGGGGCGAAGATATGATCGCGGAAATACTCGTCGAGCGGTTGGCCGCTGGCGGCTTCGACAGCGCGCCCGACCCAGTCGATGCTGATGCCGTATTGCCATCCCTCGCCGGGATCGAACAATAACGGCAGCCGCAAAGAGGCGAGCTCGCCGGTGCCGATCGAAGGGGTATGCGTGACGGCGATGTAGCGGATCAGCTCGCTGTTCAGCATATCGTAGCCGAAGCCCGCGGTGTGGGTCAGCAGGTGGCGCAGAGTGATCGGCCGCTTTGCCGGCCGCAGTCGCGGCTTTCCCGACGGGTCGAACCCTTGCAGCACGTAAGGCGCCGCCAATTCCGGGAGGACGCTGCCGATCGGCTCGTCGAGCGCGAGCTTCCCGGCCTCGACCAGCTGCATCGCCGCGACCGAGGTCACCGCCTTGGTCATCGAGGCGATGCGAAAGATCGTGTCGAGCGTCATCGCCGGGCCGGCGGCAAGGTCACGCTGCCCAAAGGCACCCTTGTAAAGGATGCCGCGGTCGGTCGCCGCGAGTGCCACGACGCCCGGAACCTCGCCCGCTTCGACGGCGCGGCGCAGTACCGCGTCGATCTCGGAAGCCGATGCCATCGGCGCTCTCCTCAGCGCCGGCGCGGCGAAGCATCCTTCGCCAATTGCGAGGTGATGTCGGCGAAGGTGACGGCGAGCGAGGTGCGCACGTCGAGCACCGTCGGCGCGCGGGTGGAGAGCGCTTCGGCGAGGGCCGGCGCTATCGCCCCGGGGTCCTCGATGCGCACCCCGCGGCAGCCGAGCGCACGGGCGATCGCGGCGTGGTCCCAATCGTTGAACTCGGCCGAGAACGGCCCCGAGCCGTGCAACACCCAGCCCAACGCCTTGTTGTTGAAGACCACGACGATGATCGGGATGTCGTGCTCGACCGCGGTCATCAGCCCGTTCATCGTCATCGCAAAGCCGCCATCGCCGCACACCGCGACGACCGGCCGGTCGGGATGGACGAGCTTGGCGCCGAGTGCCGCCGGGATCGCAAAACCCATCGGGCCCGAGCCGGCGGCCTGCAGAAAGCCCTCGGCGCGCTTTGTCTGGTAGAAATGCGTCATCATGATGCGGTTTTCGCCGGCGTCGCAGGTGACGATCGCATTCTCCGGCAGACCGCGCTGCAATTCGCCGATCAGCCGCTGCGGCAGGATCGGCACGTCGTCGGCGAAATAGGCGCGGTCGTTGAAATAGCCATGGCGCTCGCGGTGACCGGCGACGCGCCGCTCGGCCGCTTGCCGGCGACCGGCGCCGCGCGCCCGCAGCTCGGCGGCGAGCTGGCCCAGGATCACCGCGGCGTCGCCGAGCAGCACATGCTCGGCCGGGTAGTTCCACGAGGCGTTGCGCGGCTCGATGTCGATTTGCACAAAGGTCTGCCGGGTCGGGTCGAGCAATGCCCGGTTCTCCCAGGCGGTGTCGCTTGGGCTGAGTTTCGAGCCGATGACGACGACGAGATCGGCCTCGGCAATGCAGGCGTTCCCGGCCTCGGTGCCAAAGGTGCCGAACACGCCCAATGCCAGCGGATGGGTCTCGGCAAAGGTGCCCTTCCCCGCCGCGGTCGTCGCCACCGGCAGCCCCGCCGCCTCGGCGAGCTGGCGCAATTCGTCATAGGCCCGCGCAATGCGTACGCCGTTCCCCGATATCAGCACCGGCTTTTGCGCAGCCAGTATCGCCGCCGCGGCGGCCTCGACCTGGCGTTGCTCGGCCGGCGGCGGCGCGCCCGGCAGATAGTATCGGGTCGGGTACAGCATCGGCTGTGAGTCCGGCGCGACCGACCCCGCCAACGAATCGTGGCTGTAGAGCACCGCGACCGGCCCCGGCTGACCGGCCAGCGCATGTTTGATGCCGAGCTGGGTCGCCTGCACCGCGGCGACCGGGTCGTGCGCCTGCATGACGTGCTTGGTGACCCCGCCAAAGGCGCGGCGCGCGTCCCAGCTGCCCCAGTCGCCGGTGCCCTGCTGGTAGGGCGCGTGCAACGGAAAGC
>DATKHX010000138.1:0-2678 GCA_035510075.1 Allostellaceae bacterium | reverse complement strand
GTAATAGCCCAGCGCCTCGGCCTCGACATTGTTGTCGATAAAATCCCGAAAGCCCTGGCTGCTGTCGGTATCGGGACCGGCGCGCCGGGCTTGCGCGCTGCCGAACAATCCGAATTTCATTTTTTCTCCTCTAGGGTCTCGACGCTTGACGACGAGTTTCGAATTCTGAGACGTGTCTAATGCAGCCGCGGCAGCACCTTTTCGCACAGCAATTGCAATGAGCGGGTCATCGCCTCGGGATGGATCAGCGCACCGAAATTCAGCTCGGCGAGGATGCCGTTCAGCCCCAGCTCCTCGTGCAGTTGCAAGAGGCGGTCGGCGACGCGCTCGGGGCTGCCGATGATCACCTTGTCGCGCTGGACCTCTTCGTAGGAGATCGTGCGGATCGTCACAGCCTCGGCCGCGCGCCGGCGGTTGGGCGCGTTTTCGAGCCGCGTGCTCAATGTCCGATAGCCGGACATGATACTTTCCTCGGCCTCGTCGAACGCCTTGCGATCGGTGTCGGCGATGTGCAGGGTCAGCCGCAGATAGACTTCGCCTTCGCCGGGATGACCGGAGGCTTTATACGCTTGGCGGTAAGCGGCGAGATCGGGCGCCAGCCCGGACAGCGAGCCGCTGCGCACCGCGACAAAGATCGCATAGCCGGCCTCGCCCAATGACGGAAAGGTCTCCTCGCTGGCGGCGGCGACGCGGATCGGCGGGAACGGCTGTTGAAACGGCCGCGGCACGGCGCTCGCATTCTCGAAACGCCAGTATTTGCCCTCGTACGAGAACCGCTCTTGCGTCCACGCCTTTTTGACGATGTCCAGGGTCTCGAGAAACCGCTCGCGGCTTTCCGAATAGGGCACGCCATAGGCCATGTAGCTGCGCGGGTTGCCGCTGCGGCCGACACCGAACAGCAGCCGGCCGTTGCTGATCTGGTCGACCGTGGCGGTCTCCTCGGCGAGCCGCAGCGGGTGGCACAACGGCAAGACCTGGACGCCGGTGCCGATCTTGATATGCCTGGTCCGCGCGGCGATGGCGCTCGCGACGGTCATCGGCGCGCTCATCACCGAGCGGCGCGCCTGCTGGTGAATTTCGGCGAGCCAGATCGCGTCGAGCCCCCAGCGGTCGGCGGCCTCGATCTGGTCCAGCGCCGCCGCGAACGCCGCTGCCTGGGTCTCGCCCGGCCGGCAGTGGAATTCATGGTAGACGCCGACTTCCATGACCGCTTCTCCTCTTGTTTGGCGTAGCCCGCCGATCCGACGCTAAATTCGTTCGCTTCATCAAGCAAATGCCGATTTCCGATCATGCTCATGCCGCTTCGGCATGATGCGACGATCACCGACTGCGGACCCCGGTCATTGCGAGGCGCGCTGGCGCGACGCGGCAATCCCGACCGAACCTGAGCGAGGCTTGCGATTGCCGCGCTACGCCCCAATGACGCCGCGAGGCCTTACCGCCCCTGTGCGGATTGCCGGACCCAGACAATTCCGGTTGACCTCGGCCGCTGCGGGTGAGCGGAATCGACGCCGCCATGGAATTGCGCAGCCTCCACTATTTCGTCCGCATCGCCGAGCTCGGCAGCATAACCCGCGCCTCGGCGCATTTGCAGATTGCGCAGCCGGCATTGACCCGGCACATCCAGCGGCTCGAGGACGAGCTCGACGCCGCCCTGTTCACCCGCGCCAACCGCGGCGTGCGGCTGACCGAGGCCGGGCAGAAGCTGCTCGACAGCGCCGAGCGCATCCTGCGCGACGTCGAGCGCGCCGGCGACGAGATCCGGGCGCACAAGGCGCATCCCAGCGGCAAGATCATCCTCGGCGTCACCCCCACCCTGTGCCCGGTCGTGGTGCCCGAGCTGTTTGCCCGGATGCGCGGTCACTATCCGCTGATCGAGCTCAAGGTCGTGCATGCCGGCACGGTGCGGCTCGAAGAATTCATCGTCGCCGGGCTCGTGGATCTGGCGCTGATGGCGGAGATCTCACGCAGCCGGCTGATCGCCTCGACCCGGCTCGCCGAGGAGGAAATGGTGCTGGTGACCCGCCCCGGCGCGCGGCCGCCGGGTGCGGTTTCGCCCGAAGAGCTGAACCGCACCCCGCTGATCCTCGGCGACGGCTTGCGCGCCGCGCTCGAAACGCTGCTCGCCGGGCGCGGCATCGCGTTGCAGGTCGACACCGAGCTCAACGACCACGAAACCATTCGGCTGATGGTGCAGCAGGGTGTCGGCGCCTCGGTGCTGCCGTATTCCTCGGTCTACCGCGAATGCGCGCGGGGGTTGGCGCAGGCGCACCGGATCACGGCGTCGGGCGTGTTCCGCACTTTGGCGCTGGGCGGGGCGGCGAGCCGCGGCCCCTCCGCCGCGCGGCAGGCGGTTGCCGAGGTGGTGAGCGAGGTGCTCGGCGACATCGCAGCCGATGGCAAGCTGCGCCCAAATATTGCCGAGCCAGTGATGGCGGCCGTCCCCACCCTGACCCTCCCCCGCGCGCGGGGGAGGGTCAGGGTGGGGGCGGGGCCAGCCTGAACTTAGTCAACCAAAGAGGAGGAAAAGCGATGCCGATCGTCGATTCACAGATCCATCTTTGGGAAAACGCGCGTATGTCGCCGCAGCACCGCCAGATCCCGACTTACAATGTCGACGACGCGCTGAAGGAGATGGCCGAGGCCGGGGTCGACGCGGCGGTCATCCATCCCCCCAG
>DATKHX010000137.1:0-4020 GCA_035510075.1 Allostellaceae bacterium | reverse complement strand
GGGCGATGTCGAGGCGATCCCCGGCCTGCCCCGGGGCAGGCTCTGCTCGCTGGCGTGCCGGCTTTTTAAAGCTGATCCCTCGCGGGCGAAAAAGCGCCACACCGCGCCGTAGCGGGCCGGGGTGCCGCGCTCGGCCAACTCGGCCGCCACCGCCCGCAAGAGCCTGCCCCGGCGCAGGCCGGGGTCAGGTCCGGCTTTTCGGCGATCCGCGCCAACAGCCACTCGCGCTCGCCTTTCAGCGGCAGCGGCCGCCGCCCACCCATCGGCTTGGCCGCGGCACTGCCGGTGGCCGGCCAGCGCTGCGACCACTTGACCACGCTGGCAACGCTGACCCCAAACAACGCCGCCGTTGCCCGGCACGAGCGCCCGCTCACAACCGAGCCGACCACACGCTCCCGCAAATCCTGCAAATAGGGTCGTGCCATTCGATGCTGGCCCCCAACCCCAGCCAGCATCTTGCATCACAAAACCCGGTGAGTGGGAATCCTCTTTTCGATTCAGCCTTTTATAATCATGCTCTAGGGCGATACTCGCGCATCGCCGTGGGGATCTCGTCCCAGGAGCGCCCGTCGATCAGCCGGCCTGCGGCGCGGTGTCCGCGACGTACGACGTTTCGCGCGACACTGCCGTCGGGTACCGATGCCCATTCTCCCCATTGTTTGAAAAAGAACGGCACCCCCGCCGCCGTGCAGCGGTCGCGAAGGTCTTGTACCCAAACGAGATCGGTCGGTCGTGCGCCGGCGCCGGTCTCTCCACCGGCGACGACCCAGTCGAGCGGCCGCAGCATCGGCTCGGCGCTCCCGAGCCGCCGTCCGCGCCAATCGATATCGAAGCGACCGCCACGGAGCGCATCGGCGTAGCCGCCGTCGGCGACAGGCACCAGATCGGGCTGGACGGGACCCAGCAACGGCTCGAAGCACACCCAGCGCAAGTTGGCGGGGGTCTGCAGCAGCTCCCCGATGCGCCCGGCGCGGTCCTGGCTCTCGACCGCGACGCCCAGTGAAATATTGGGTAGCGGCCACGGATCGAGCGCGGCGGGACCGGCTTCACCGCCTTCGGAACCGGCCTCCTGCCGTACTGCCTGCGCCGCCCCGGCGGCCCGATTCCGCCGCGCACCGGCTGCTGCGGGATGTTCTGCGCCCGCACCCGCGCTGCCGCCGCGACCATGCGACGACAAGCCGAGCCCTGGCAGAACCGCCGTCGCGAGGTGCTCGATCTGCGTCGCGATCCGCGCCGGTGCTCGCGGGTCGGCATAATATGCGCGCATCCGTTCGGCACGCCGAGTCAGCATGATAAACCGGTGCCAATGCGCGATTGTCATCACCGCGTGCATGGCATCGACGGTCTCGGTCGTGAGCTTCTCGTGAAACGGATCGGACAGTGAGCCGACCAGGATGCGCCGCCGCCGGCGCTGCAGCAGCGGCCAAGTCAGAATGTCGTCGCGCACGTGGATCTCGCCGCTCCATTCAGGGCGCGCCCGCCCCGTCGTCGTCAAACCGGCATAGCGCGCGCCGCCTTTTCCCCCCATTCGCGCCAGCTGGGCGACGGTGCGCAGTGCCTCGCAATGGTCGCATCCCGGACCCACCGGCGAGCAGCCGACGGTAGGGTTCCAGGTGACGTCATACCAGGCCGGGCTCGTAAGCCGCGGCGACATCGGCCCGATGCTGAAGGGCCCGGGCTCTGACACCAGTCCCACAGCCCGCCCGATCCTGCCCCCGCGGGAAAGCATCAGCCGGCAACCACCGATGGCGGCGGTTCCGCCGCGGCTGCGATTTTACCGTATCCGCCGTCGTTGCGGAGCGACCTTGCGCCAGCAATTGGCGCAGCCGAAAGCCAGGCGATCAAATCCCGCATCAAACAACCCTTGGGATCGCGAATATCTATGTGCCGGAAATGAGTAAAGCGCAACTATAATAAGATATAGTTAATTACATGCACTTTTCAGAGCATTGGGTTGCGGTGATATCCGCCTCGACGGCCGAGGATGCGTTCGGTCACGGGCGGCGGCAGCCTCGTGTCGGCTCGACATCTGGCGCCTGCGGCTTTATTCGGCTTCAGAATTGACGGCTCGTAAACTCAGTACACGACGACGCTGCGGATCGATTCGCCGGCGTGCATCAACTCGAAGCCCTTGTTGATGTCGGCGAGAGCGAGCTCGTGGGTGATCAAATCGTCGATGTTGATCTTTCCGTCCATGTACCAGTCGACGATCTTCGGCACGTCGGTGCGCCCCTTGGCGCCGCCAAACGCGGTGCCTTTCCAGACGCGGCCGGTGACCAGCTGGAATGGGCGGGTGGAAATCTCCTGGCCGGCGCCGGCGACGCCGATGATGACGCTCACTCCCCAGCCGCGATGACAGCATTCGAGCGCCTGGCGCATGGTCTGGACATTGCCGATGCACTCGAAGCTGTAATCGGCGCCGCCCTTGGTCAGGTTGACGAGATGGGGGACGAGGTCGCCCGCGACCTCCTTCGGATCGACAAAATGGGTCATGCCGAATTTCTCGGCGAGCTCGCGGCGGCTCGGATTGATGTCGACGCCGACGATCATGTCGGCCCCGGCGATGCGGCAGCCCTGGATCACGTTGAGCCCGATCCCGCCGAGGCCGAAGATCACGGCGTTGGCGCCGGGCTCGACCTTGGCGGTGTTGATCGCCGCGCCGATGCCGGTCGTGACCCCGCAGCCGATGTAGCAGACCTTGTCGAAGGGCGCGTCCTCGCGGATTTTCGCCACCGCGATCTCGGGCAGGACGGTGAAGTTCGAAAAGGTCGAGGTGCCCATGTAGTGAAAGAGCTTGCTGCCGCCGAGCGAGAAGCGGCTGGTGCCGTCGGGCATCACCCCTTGCCCTTGCGTCGCCCGGATCGCCACGCACAGGTTGGTCTTGCCGGAGAGGCAATACTCGCATTGGCGGCATTCGGGGGTGTAGAGCGGGATCACGTGATCGCCCTTGGCGAGGCTGGTGACGCCATTCCCGACATCGACGACGATGCCGGCACCTTCATGGCCGAGGATCGCCGGGAACAGGCCCTCAGGATCGGCGCCCGACAACGTAAACGCGTCAGTGTGGCAGATCCCGGTCGCCTTGATCTCGATCAGCACCTCGCCGTCCTTTGGGCCGTCGAGCTGAACCGTCTCGATCGTCAGCTTCTCTCCGGCCTTGTGAGCAACAGCAGCGCGAGTCTCCACGAGCCCCTCCCTTAATTCATACGCGCGACGAGATCGGACGGCTTTCGACCAGCCGGCCCACCCTCAGCGTGCCGCGGCAAGCCGTCATTTGCGTCCTCCCGCTTATTCTGGTTGATAGACATTGCGGCTTCCGGGCGACATCCGGATTCCAGCGGCGATCGTCGCACTACGTCATTCGAACGACAAGACGGTTGATCTTGCGCCGAGCACTCTAACGAAACAGGCAGCAAAAGGTGGGGGGAGAATGCGGTTTTCAGGTAGATGCCTGGCTTTTGCTGCGTTGTTCGCCTCGGCCGCCGCAGGTTCGGCTTTGGCCGCCGACATCGAGGCCGGCAAGACGACGTTCAAAAAATGCGCCCTCTGCCACACCGACGAGCCGGGAAAGAACAAGATCGGGCCGAGCCTGTTCGGGATCGTCGGCCGCAAATCGGCGAGCCTGGACAACTATAATTATTCCGATGCGATGAAAAACTTCAAACACACCTGGACCCCCCAAACCCTCGACACCTATCTGATGGATCCGCATGCCGAAGTCCCGGGGACCAAGATGATTTTTCCGGGAATTAAAGACAAAACCGAGCGCGAGAACTTGATTGCCTATCTGGAGACGCTGAAGTAGACCTTGGGTCCTGGTGTGATCGGCATTTACCCCGGCATCGCCGCTCTCCTGGGTTTCCTCGTTATCGTGGCGAGTGTGCCGGCAGCGCCTGCGCGCGCCGCCGCAAAGGCCGTGCAGATCGGCTGGCTGTCGCAGACGGTAAAGCGAACCCTGCCGCTGACCTACCTCGACCAGCCGCCCGACGACGAGGGGATCCAAGGTGCGCGCCTCGGCAT
>DATKHX010000136.1:0-4839 GCA_035510075.1 Allostellaceae bacterium | reverse complement strand
CCTCGAACCCGTCGAGCTCTATCGCTTTGCGCAGCAAGGGGTCGGCGACTTTTTCGGCATAGTTCGCCACGCGCAGCCGGGCCTTGCCCTCGGTCTGGACCGCGATGTCCCAAATCGGCAGGTTGACGAGACGGTCGCGGGCTTCGGGTTCGAGCGCCGGCCAATCGATAACCGCCGGCCTATAGCGGTTATGGGTGTCGAGCAGCATTCGGCAAAACGCGACCTTGTGCGCCTCGCTGCCTGGGAGGATCGGGTCCACACCGGTCGCCTTCCATGCGCGAGCGGCACGGTCGGCGGCTTCGATTGTCGCGTTGTCAAACTGGGCAATCACCTTGGCCCTCTCGTGGTTCCCATTCCTCCCCGACATGGCACACTGCCCGCCGCCGCTCAAGGCGAACGCGTCGGGAACCCGGGCCGTTCCCAGCCGTTGACTTGACCGGTTGCCTCCGTTATATAGCCGCCGCCTCTCGAAAGAGATGCCCAATCGGAGCGGGTCGCGTGAAGCGCACTTATCAGCCCAGCAACATTGTTCGTAAGCGCCGTCACGGCTTCCGTGCGCGGATGGCGACGGCTGCGGGCCGCCGGGTGCTGGCGGCGCGCCGGGCGAAAGGCCGCAAGCGGCTGTCCGCCTGAGCCGGGAATTCGAGCCGCAGGCCGGGGCGGCGGCGGATTCCGCGGCCGAGACACTTGCAACCCTGAAGATTCGCGCCGACTTCCTGCGTGTCGCGGCGAGCCGCCGCAAGGCCGTGACGCCGGGCTTGATCCTTCAGGCTGCACCGGCGCCGCCGGGTTTGGAAGGGCGCGCCGTGCGGGTTGGGTTCACCGCCAGCCGCAAAGTCGGCAATGCCGTGGTGCGCAATCGTGCCAAACGCCGGTTGCGTGCCGCAGCGGCGCGTATGTTATCGGCCGAGGGGAGGCCGGGGACGGATTATGTGCTGATCGCCCGCGCGACGACAGCCGAGCGGCCCTTCGCAGCACTCGTCGACGATTTGGAGACGGCGCTGGGGCGCGTCGCACCTGGCGCTGCGCGCCGCCGCCCGCTGGGCGGCACAAAAGGAGTGAGATGAAACCGCGGTATCTTGGCAGCGTCGTGAGCGCATTGATGCGAGGCATTATCCGCGGCTACCAATTGCTGATCTCGCCGGTGCTGCCGCCCTCCTGCCGCTATATGCCGAGTTGCTCGGATTACGCGATCGAGGCATTGGCCCGGCACGGCGCGTTGCACGGCGGCAGCTTGGCGCTGCGGCGGCTCGCGCGCTGCCATCCTTGGGGCGGCAGCGGTTATGACCCAGTGCCTGCACGCTTATCCGCCAAGGCTGCGAAAGCCGCGGAGCGCGGGCGCGCTTTCGCTCGGCCTTGAGATAGCTGGCCCCGACCGAAATGGAACAGCGCAACCTATTGATTGCGATCGTCGTGTCGGTCGGGATTCTGATCGGCTTCCAGTTCATCTTCCAGCGGCTGCACCCGACTGTGCCGCATGTCGGGAACGAGGCTGCGACATCCGCGACCCAATCGGCCGCACCCGGCGCCACACCGGGCGCCGCTATCGGTGCGCCCGGCACCACCGCTCCCGGTGCAGTAGCGGCAAAAGCCACCGAGCCTCTCGAGGCGGCGATCGCCGGACAGCCGCGCGTCAAGATCGACACGCCGCGGCTGCATGGCTCGATTGCGCTGACGGGTGCCAAGTTCGACGATCTGACGCTCGCCAAATATCACGAGACCGTCGACCCGAAGAGCCCGGAGGTGCTGCTGCTGTCGCCGCCCGGGACCGCCGAACCCTATCTCGCCGAATTCGGCTGGGTTGCAGCCGAGCCCGGAACCGTAAAGGTGCCGGGCGCCGACACGGTGTGGAAGGCCTCGGGCGGGGCGCTGACGCCGTCGAACCCGGTGACCCTTACTTGGGACAACGGCCAGGGACTGATCTTCACGCGCACGATTTCGGTTGATCCCAACTACATGTTTACCGTCCGCGACGAAGTGCGCAACACCGGGGGCGCCCCGGTCCAGTTGTTGCCCTACGGCCTCGTCAGCCGCACCGGCACGCCGCAGGTCGCTGGATATTACATTCTGTTCGAAGGCCTGATCGGTTACCTCGACGGGTCGTTGCAGGAGGTAAAATATTCATCGCTGAGTGCTAACCAGCCGATCGATTACCCGTCGACCGGCGGTTGGCTCGGCTTTACCGATAAATATTGGCTCACTTCGCTGATCCCGGCGCAGAACGAACCGGTGAGGGCGCGCTTTACCCATACAGTCGAAAACGGGGTCGACCATTATCAGACCGATTATCTCGGGCCCAAGATAACGGTGGCCCCGAACGCGGCTCACGCGATCAGCACCCGGTTTTTTGCCGGCGCGAAGGAGGTCGATCTGCTCGACGCCTATGACGCTTCCGGCATCCCCCGCTTTGACCGGGCCATCGATTTCGGCTGGTTTTATTTTTTGACCAAGCCGATATTTTTGATCCTCCAGTTTTTCGACCGGCTGCTCGGCAATTTCGGGCTGGCCATCCTGCTGCTGACCCTGTGCGTCAAGCTGCTGTTCTTCCCGCTCGCCAACAAATCCTACCAGGCGATGAGCAAGATGAAGCTCTTGCAGCCCGAGATCCAGAAATTGCGCGAGCGCTTTCCGGACGACAAGGCGCGCCAGCAGCAAGAGATGATGGGGCTGTACAAGCGCGTCGGCGCCAACCCGTTGGCCGGGTGCCTCCCGATCGTGATCCAGATCCCGGTGTTTTTCTCGCTCTACAAGGTGCTGTTCGTCACGCTGGAGATGCGCCACGCGCCGTTTTTCGGCTGGATTCACGACCTGTCGGCGCCCGACCCGACCTCGTTCGCCAATTTGTTTGGCTTGCTGCCGTTCACGCCGCCCTCGATCCTGATGATCGGCGCCTGGCCGCTGATCATGGGGCTGACGATGTTCTTGCAGCAAAAGCTGAACCCGCAGCCGGTCGACCCGATGCAGGCCCGGATGTTCATGATCCTGCCTGTCGTGTTCACCTACATGCTGTCGCATTTCCCGGCCGGCCTCGTGATCTACTGGGCGTGGAACAACACCCTCAGCGTCGCCCAGCAATGGGTGATCATGCGCCGTGCCGGGGCGGCCTGAGCGCTGCGCCGGCGATGGCGGAGAGCAAACCGGCAGACCTGTTTCCACCGCGCGATATCGAGCCCGGTCTCGTCGACGCCGGCAGGCGGCTTTTTGCGCGCGAGGCCCGCTTTGTCGCCGGTGTTGCCGAGCCGGCGGCGCTGCCGCCCGAAACCTTGCCCGAGATCGCCTTTGCCGGGCGCTCGAACGTCGGCAAGTCGAGCCTAGTCAACGCATTGACCGGGCGGCGCACGCTCGCGCGCACCTCAAACACCCCCGGCCGCACGCGGCAGCTGAACTTTTTCGATCTCGGCGGTCAGCTGATGCTTGTCGATCTGCCGGGCTACGGCTATGCCGAGGCGTCGAAGGTGGCGATCGGGCGCTGGACCGGGCTCGTGCGACGGTATCTGCGGTCGCGCGCCGCGCTGGTCCGGGTATGCCTGCTGGTCGACGCGCGCCACGGCATCAAGGAACCGGACCGGCCGTTGCTGCAGATGCTCGACGAGGCCGGTGTTTCCTATCAAATGGTGCTGACCAAGACCGACAAGCTGCGCGAGGTCGAGCTGACCGGTACTGTCGAACGGCTTGCGGCCGAACTTGCCGCCCACACGGCAGCACATCCCGAAATCCACCTGACGAGTGCGGAGAAGCAGCGCGGGATCGCCGCGTTGCGCGCGGCACTTGCCTCATTCGCCGCCGCCCTCGCTGTCCCCGCGATGGCGATATCCGAACCACCGCTGTAAAGTGCCGCGCGCGATGAGCCCCTACTCCCCCTGCCGGACGAGCCCGGCCGAACCCGATCCTGCCGCCAAGGCCGCGGTGCTGGCCGAGGCGCTGCCTTATATGCGCCGCTACGCCGGGCATACCTTGGTCGTCAAATACGGCGGCCACGCGATGGGCGAAGGCGGCGATTCGTTCGCGCGCGATGTCGTCCTCTTAAAACAGGTCGGCATCCACCCGATCGTCGTGCATGGCGGCGGGCCGCAGATCGGCCTTATGCTCAAGCGCCTCGGCATCGAGAGCCGGTTTGTCGACGGGCTGCGGGTCACCGACGCCGAGACGATGGAAATCGTCGAGATGGTCCTCGCCGGCACGATCAACAAGCAGCTCGTGGCGGCGATCAACGCCGAGGGCGGTTGCGCTGTCGGCCTGACCGGCAAGGACGGCGGGCTGATCGAGGCGAAAAAGGTCGTGCGCAGCAAGGTTGAAGGCGATGTCCGCATCGAGATCGACCTGGGCTTTGTCGGCGAGCCGCATCGGGTCGCGGCCGGCGTGCTCGACACCTTCAGGCAGTCGGACATCATCCCGGTCATTGCACCAATCGGGGTCGGCGCCTCGGGCGAGACCTACAACATCAACGCCGACACGGTGGCGGGCGCCGTCGCGGCCGCGGTCAAGGCGACCCGGCTGTTGCTGTTGACCGATGTTGCGGGCGTGCTCGACGCCGATAAACGGCTGCTGTCGGAAATTACCGCCGGCGCGGCGCGGCGGATGATCGCGGCGGGCGTCATCTATGGCGGCATGATCCCCAAGGTCGAGACCTGCCTTGAGGCGGTCGATGGCGGGGTCGAGGCAGCGGTCATCCTCGACGGCCGCGTGCCGCACGCGATTCTGCTCGAGCTCTTCACCGACACCTCGGGGGCCGGCACCCTGATCCGCGCCGGCTAAGGGCTTGACGATGCCCGCTCGCGGCCGGCCGCTGCACGAGATCGAGACCTGGATTTTCGACCTCGACAACACACTCTACCCGGC
>DATKHX010000135.1:0-2321 GCA_035510075.1 Allostellaceae bacterium | reverse complement strand
TTCTCTCGCCCAACCTGCTCGAGATATTGCGCGAATGGTGGCGCGTCGCGCGCAAGAAGGGATGGATGTCTCCCGGTCAGCACTGGCTGTTTCCTGGCTACCGCGGGCAGCATACGAGTGCGCGCCAGCTCCACCGGATCGTTCGCCTGGCAGCAGGGCGTGCCAGCATTACCAAACGTGTCGGCGTTCACACACTGCGGCACAGCTTTGCCACCCATCTCTTGGAACAGAAAACCGATATTCGGATCATCCAGGTTCTGCTCGGACACAAGAAGCTCGATACGACGGCGCTCTACACCCGCGTCGCCGTCAGCGCGCTCGGCCAGGTGACAAGCCCGCTCGACTTCCTGTTAAAGATGCCCGGCTGACGCGCGGCCGTTGTCACGGCCAGCGGTCGAGGTGGCGGACATCTTCCGCCACCGCGGACCGGCTTGGCGTGCGTCCCATGCCGGCCATGTGAGCCTCGGCCAACTCAAGGTCATGTCGGCGATCGAGCGTTGCCGAACGGCGGTGTTGGGCGGTCACGTCGAGCGCTGCGAGGCCTGCGCCCACTTGCGGATCTCTTACAACTCCTGCCGCGATCGGCATTGCCCAAAGTGCCAGGCCGTCGCTGCCAAGCAGTGGCTGGCCGACCGCCAGGCCGAACTCTTGCCCGTGCCGTACTTCCACGTCGTCTTCACCCTGCCGCGACCGATCGCCGACATCGCCTATCAGAACAACGCCGTCGTCTATGACCTGTTGCTCAAAACCGCCGCCGAGACCTTGATCACCATCGCGGCCGACCCCAAGCACCTCGGCGCGCGCATCGGACTCACCGCCGTCCTCCACACCTGGGGATCGACACTGACCCACCATCCGCACGCCCATATCATCGTCCCGGGCGGCGGCTTTTCGCCCGACCGCCAGCGCTGGATTACCTGCCGGCCCGGCTTCTTTCTCTCCGTGCGGGTGCTCTCGCGCCTCTTCCGCCGCCTGTTCCTCGAAAGACTGACCGCCGCGCACCAAGCCGAGCGGCTGCACTTCTTCACCAACCAGGCCGCCCTCGCCGAGCCGGCAGCCTTCCAAGCACGCCTCGCCGCCCTGCGAAAGCGCAAATGGGTGGTCTATGCCAAGCGGCCTTTTGGCGGACCCGACGCTGTCCTCGCCTACCTTTCGCGCTACACGCACCGGATTGCTATTGCCAATAGCCGGCTCGTCGCCTTCGACGGCGAGCGCGTTACCTTCAAATGGAAGGATTACCGGGCCAAGAGCGACGCCCGCTACAAGCTGATGACGCTCGACGCCGACGAGTTCATCCGTCGCTTCCTGATCCACGTGCTGCCCGACGGATTTCACCGCATCCGTCACTACGGCCTTTTTGCCAATGCCAACCGGGCCGGCAATATCGCATTGGCCCGCCGGTTCCTCGGCGTACCCGACCCAGCCCCGTCGAGCGGCGGCGCGAGCGACGGCACCGAAAATTGTCACGAAGACGCCGAGTGGAACGCTTGTCCTTGCTGCGGCGGGCGTATGATCATCATCGAGACCTTTGAACCCCGCTGCCAGCCGCGGCTGTGGCCGATCCCATCGATCGGGCTCGATAGCTCATGACCGACACGCTTGTGTCACTATCCTCCGCCGCTGCACCTGTCCGATGCCGGTATCTCGCCGGTAACGCCCACGCTCAGCCGACGGCAACCGTCAGCGCCGCCTTCCACCGCCAAAACGCAGATCGCTCGGCGCAACATCACCTTTCCGTCCGCAGCCCGGGCGACCGACAGCACGGTCGCAGTGCTCGCTCGCCCGCCATCCCAACCCGAGATCGAAAAATCAAATCAAAACGCGGGCGCTAAATCCCCATAGCCCAACAGCGCCGCCGACGCAGACTCCCCCCGCGGTTTCCTCCCTCGAGGCTTTTCGGACGCCTGCCTCCGTGCACGCCCTCGCGCCAGTGACTGGCAGGCGTCCGAAAACCCTTAACGATTCCAGACCTTCGCGCGCTCGCCTTGGCTAGATTTCCCGCGGCCGAGCTTTAGTTGGGGTTGGGGCCGAAGCCTTTCTTCGCGTAGAACTTGCCTTCCTCTGTCCTGCCGACACCTGCCGACGGTTTCGACGGGATCCAAATACTGCCTCCACCTTTGGGGCCAGGCATCTGCGTCGAGGAATATGCGCTGCCCGGATCGGTCGCAACCTGCGGCCGGGTTTGAGTCTGGGGCGGCGTCGGGTCCGCCGCATAGGCTGCAAATGCCACAGCCGCCACGGGTATCGCGTACAACAGCGCCGCCTTCCACCGCCAAAACGCAGATCGCTCGGCGCAACATCACCTTTCCGTCCGCAGCCCG
>DATKHX010000134.1:0-3116 GCA_035510075.1 Allostellaceae bacterium | reverse complement strand
CCTCGCCGGTCCCGGTCGTGCTGGTGCAGGCATTGGACGGCATTGCCGGCGCCAGCGTCGGCGTCCTGGTTCCGCTGGTCACGAGCGACATCGCCGGCCGCTCGGGGCATTACAATCTGGCGCTCGGCTCGGTCGGCTTCGCAATCGGCATCGGCGCCACACTCAGCACCACTCTCGCCGGTTGGATAGGGGACCGTTACGGCCAGCCGGCCGCCTTCGCCAGCCTCGCCGCCTTCGGGCTCGCGGCCTGCGCGGTCGTCCTCGCCGCGATGCCCGAGACCAAGCCGCCGGCCCCGCCCCGCCCGGAGCACCCGCGGCCTTCGATCGAATAGCGCGTCACCGGCGCGGGCGGAGCAGCTCCGGCGGGTGGCGGACGACGGTGCGGCGGCCGCGTTTGTAGACGGCGAGCGGCGGTCGGATCTCGGCGATCGCCTGCTCCGGGCTCGCGGCGTCGATGACGACGATGTCGGCCGGGTTGCCGACCGCGAGCCCGTAATCCTTCAGGTTCAACAACCGCGCCGAGCGCTCGGTCAGCATCGCGAAGCATTCGCGCAGCTGCTCCGGCCGGCCGGCCTGCAGCACGTTGGCGTGTAGATTCGCCATGCGGATCAGCGAGCAGTCGCCAAAAGGCGTCACCGGGTTCAGAACGTTGTTGGTCGACAGCGAGCAATTGACGCCGTGCTCGACCAGGAAATTGGCGTCGGCCACACCGCGGCGGATGTTGTGGTCCTGGTCGCGGCCCATCACGAACAGATCGGTCAACGGCAGCACCGTGACCGCGACGCCGGCATCGGCCATGCGCTGGGCGACCGAGACAAGGCGCTCGGGCGGCATCGTCGACAATTTCGCCATATGGCCGACCGTGACCCGCCCACCGCGGCCGTATTGCTCGGCGAGATCGCAGACGAGCGGCACGTCGAGCTCGTCTGGGTTGTCGCCGACATCGAGATGAATGTCGACATCGGCGTCGTATTCGTGCGCCAATTCGAAAATCCGGCGGATCTGGCCCTGATGGTCGGGATCGTAGCGGGGCGCGCCGCCGATCGCCTTGGCGCCGCGTTTCAAGCCCTCGATCAAAAGCTCCTCGACCCCGGGGTAATTGGTCAGCCCGTCCTGCGCAAAGACGCAGACCTCGATGTCGATCGCCCATCGGTAATCGTCAATAACCGACTGCACGCCCTCGAAGCCGCGCATGCCGATCGCCGGGTCGACCTCGATTTGGGTGCGCATGCGCGTCGTGCCGTTGACGATGCAGTCTTCGAGGGTCTGTGCGGCGCGCCGCCTCGTGTCCTCGACGGTCAAATCCTTTTTGATCTCGGCGACCCGCTTCATCGGGTTGATGCGGCGGCCCGCTTCGGCCGGCAGGCGGTCGATCAGCCGCGACTTGTCGAGATGGATGTGGGTCTCGATCAGCCCGGCGCAGGCGAGCCGCCCGGCAGCGTCATAGCTCTCCGCCGCCTCGCCGAGCCCATGCCCGATCGCCGCGATCCGCCCGTCGACAACACCAATGTCGACAGCCCCCGCCCCCGCCCGGTGGGCCAGCCTGACATTGCGCATGATCAAGTCCATGCCGCGCCCTTTTCGTGGTAGCAGGTTCGGGCGCAGGATAGGACAGCCTCCCGCCGCCGGGAAAGCGCTGGGTAACCCCGACCTCACCCTTCCCTCTCCCAGGGGCAGAGAGGGCCAAAACTTCTGCTCGGCTGGGGAGCCCACGAAAAATCTTCGGCAGAAAGGTTTGGGGCCCGCTCACCCGTTTGTCATGGCCGGGCTCGTCCCATCGCTATCCGACTCAAAAATCGCTGCAATGTGATAATGTGAACCATATCTTTGCGTCTGAACACGATGAGCTTGGGCGAGGCCGTCCGCGCTCGAATTTTGCCTGGCCGAGAGGGAGAGATGAGCGACCATACCCTTCCCGATCTTGACGACGTCCGCGGCCGGCTGGCGTCGGCGATCCATAATCACTGGAAGCTGTTTCTCGTCGAAGGCATCGTTATGATGGTGCTGGGACTCCTGGCGATTGCCGTGCCCGAGGTCGCCAGCCTGGCGATCACGATATTCATCGGCTGGCTGTTCTTTGTCGGCGGGATCCTTCGCACCATCTCAGTGGTGCAGCACCGCACCATGCCGGGGTTCGGCTGGGCTCTGGCGACTGCGCTGCTCGCGATCATCCTCGGTCTGGTGCTGTTGCTGCGGCCAATTGCCGGCGTCTTGACCCTGACCTTGGCGCTGGTCGTGTTCTTCATCCTCGAAGGGATCTCGGCGATCCTGCTGGCGGTCGAGCATCGCCGGCATTTGTCGAGCTGGGGCTGGATCCTGTTTAGCGGCCTGGTCGATTTGTTGCTCGCCTTCCTGATCTGGGATGGTTGGCCGAGCTCGGCCGACTGGGCGATCGGCCTGCTCGTCGGCATCAACATGGTCTTTCTCGGGCTGTCGCTGATCATGACCGCGCTGGCGGCGCGGACGATGGCACCCGGAAGCGGATAGCTCAGCGGGCTCGGACGGTATCGTGCAAGCTGGCGCGGCGCAGACGGCGGTCGAGGCGGCCGAACAGCATGTCGGTCAAGATCGCGAACAGCGCGACGAGAACCGCACCCTCGATCACGAACGGCAGCTTGTTGGCGACGAGGCCGTCGAAGATTGGCGTGCCCAGGGTCAGGGCTCCGACCGTCGAGCCGATCGTCGCGGTGCCGATCGCGATTGTGACCGATACCCGGATCCCGGCGAGGATCACCGGTGCGGCCAACGGCAGTTCGACCGCGATCAACCGTTGCAGAGGCGACAGACCCATCCCGTCGGCCGCTTCCCGGACATCCTGCGGGACGCCTTCAAGGCCGGCGACGCCGTTTCCGATGATCGGCAACAGGCCATAAATGAACAGCGCGATCACGGTCGGCCGCGCGCCAAACCCGATCAGCGGCACCGCGATCGCCAACACCGCGACCGGCGGGAAGGTCTGCCCGATTGCGGCGAGTGCATCGACGATGGTACGAAACTCGCGGCCCGCGGGTCGCGTCACAAAAACCGCAAGCGCTATTCCGACCAGCGCGGCGGCGAGGCTCGCGGTCGCGACCAGCCCGAGATGCGCGAAGAACAGATCCAAAAAACTGGCGCGG
>DATKHX010000133.1:0-5445 GCA_035510075.1 Allostellaceae bacterium | reverse complement strand
ATACCGTCGATCTTTTACGGGAACGCTATGGGGATCGGAACGGTTTCGCGTATAAGGAGAGTCCCGATCGATCGAGGGTGACCGCAATGCATTCCCGCTCCCGCCCGCGTCCCTTGGTTCTATGCATTCTCGACGGGTGGGGCGAGCGCGACGCCGCCGCGGACAACGCGATCGAGACCGCGCACATGCCGGTTTGGCAACGGCTGATGGCGCACTGGCCGCATGCGCATCTGCGGGCGAGCGAGCATTCTGTCGGGCTGCCCGACGGCCAGATGGGAAATTCCGAGGTCGGGCACACTAATCTCGGGGCGGGTCGCCTCGTCCTGCAGGATTTGCCGCGCATCGACGCGGCGATCGCCTCGGGCGAGCTGGCGCGCATGCCGGCGCTGCACGAATTTGTGGCCCGGCTGAAGCAAAGCGGCGGCGCCGCACATGTGATGGGGCTGCTGTCGCCCGGCGGCGTGCATTCGCATCAGCATCAGATCGCGGCCCTCGCCCGAATCGTCGCCGAGGCTGGAGTCGCGGTCTCGGCCCACGTGTTTCTCGACGGGCGCGACACCCCGCCAAAGGCCGCGCTATCCTATCTCGAACGGTTTCATAGCGATCTCGCCGATGTCGAAAACCTGCGCATCGCCACTGTTTCCGGCCGCTATTTCGCGATGGACCGCGACCGGCGCTGGGACCGGCTCGAAAAGGCGTATCGGGTCATCGTCGATGGCGAGGGCGCCGCCGCCGCCGATGCAGCAAGCGCGGTGCAGGCGGCCTACCGGCGCGAGGAGACCGACGAATTCGTCCAGCCGACGGCGATCGGCGGATATCAAGGGATGCGCGACGGCGACGGGTTGCTGATCGCGAATTTTCGTGCCGATCGGGTGCGCGAGATCGCGACAGCCTTGCTCGACCCGGACTTTTCGGGGTTTAAGCGCGCGAGGCATATCGACTTTGCCGCGGCCCTTGGTCTGGTCGAGTATTCCTCCGAGCTGAACCGCTTTCTCGAAACGTTGTTCCCGCCGGAAGACCTTGCCGACACGCTTGGCGAGGTCCTATCGAAAGCGGGCCTCACTCAGCTGCGCATCGCCGAGACCGAGAAATACGCGCATGTCACCTTTTTCTTCAACGGCGGGCGCGAGACGGTCTTTCCCGGCGAAGAACGGATCATGGTGCCGTCGCCCAAAGTCGCGACCTATGACCAGCAACCCGAAATGTCGGCGATCGAGGTCACCGACAAGGTCGTGGAGGCGATCGAGGCCGGTCGCTTCGACGTGATCGTGCTGAACTACGCCAACGCCGACATGGTCGGGCATACCGGCCGCATCGACGCCGCCGTTAAGGCTGTCGAAACCATCGACAAATGCCTCGGGCGGGTGGCGTCCGCGATCGAAAAAGCCGGCGGCACCCTCGTCGTCACCGCCGATCATGGCAATGCCGAGATGATGCGCGACCCGAAAACCGGCGAACCTCATACCGCCCATACGTTGAACCCGGTGCCGTTCCTGGTCGTCAATCCGCCGGCCGCGGTGGCACATCTCGAAGACGGGCGTCTTGCCGACGTCGCGCCGACGTTGCTCGACCTCCTCGATCTCGACAAGCCGGCGGCGATGACCGGCCATTCCTTGATACGGCTGGAGGAAAGCCGGCTCAGCGCCGACTAGTCGCGGTTCTGCGCCGATCTTGCTTATCCACCGGGCTGGCGGATATCATTGCCGCTCGCCGAGGTCGGAGCAGTCATAGGGTGCGTGGATGAGACGGTTGGGGTTGATCGCGGCAAGTGCCGCGGCGGTATTGGCGTTTTCTTTACGGCCAGACATCGGCGTCGCCGCTCAGAATTCTTCAGAAGCCTACAAAGCACTCAACTTGTTTGGTGAGGTTTTCGAGGATGTGCGGGCCGACTACGCCGGCAAGGTCGATGACGACTCTCTGGTCGAATCGGCGATCAACGGCATGTTGACCTCGCTCGATCCGCACTCGAATTATCTGAATACAAAAAATTTCGACGACATGAAGGTGCAGACCCGCGGCGAGTTCGGCGGGCTCGGCATCGAGGTTTCGATGGAGAACGGCCTCGTCAAGGTGGTCTCGCCGATCGACGACACGCCGGCCGCGCGGGCCGGGCTGAAACCCGGCGATATGATCACGCAGATCGACGGCCAGGCGGTGCAGGGGATGACCTTGCCGCAGGCCGTCGAAAAGATGCGCGGCCCAATCAACAGCGACATCCGGTTGACGATCCAGCGCAAGGGACGCGACCCCTTCGACGTAAAGCTGACCCGCGCGACGATCCGCATTCAATCCGTTCGCTCGCACCTCGTCGGCGACGACATCGGATATATCCGGATTACCTCGTTCAACGAGCAGACCGATGTCGGGCTCAACAACGCGATGAAAAACATCAAGCAGCAGGCCGGCAATAAATTGCGCGGGATCGTTCTCGACTTGCGCAACAACCCGGGCGGGCTGCTCGATCAGGCGGTGGCGGTGTCCGACGCGTTTCTCGACAAAGGCGAGATCGTTTCGACCCGCGGTCGGGTCGCCGACGACGCGCAGCGCTACGATGCGCGGCCCGGAGATGTCGCCGCCGGGCTGCCGGTGGCGGTGTTGATCAACGGCGGCTCGGCCTCGGCCAGCGAAATCGTCGCGGGCGCGCTGCAGGACCACCATCGCGCGATCCTTCTCGGCACGCGCTCGTTCGGCAAGGGCTCGGTGCAGACGATCATCCCGTTGCCGGGGCACGGTGCGATGCGGCTGACGACGGCGCGCTACTACACTCCCTCGGGGCGCTCGATCCAAGCCAAGGGGATCGAGCCCGACATCCTCGTCGAAGCCGCGAAGATCGAAGCCCCGCCGGATAAGAAGGGGATGAAGGTGGCCGCTCCCTCCGATGCCAAGACCGATGATTCCGGAGGCGATGCCGATATGTCGAGCTCGGTGGACCCGACGATCATGGGAACCACCGCCGATTATCAAATGACGCGCGCCGTCGACATGCTGCGCGGCATGGCGCTCTACAACGGGCGCATGACCAACTGAAGGAAAGCAACAAAACAGACCGGAACGGCGTTGGATGGTGATGCAGCAAGACAGCGCCAGCGCCCGCTACCGGCAGTGTGTCGGCATCATGTTGTTGAATATGGCGGGCCATGTTCTTGTCGCCCGCCGCGCTGACCTGCCCGCGACACCGGCTTGGCAGATGCCGCAGGGCGGGATCGACTGGGGGGAAACGCCGCGCGAGGCGGCGATGCGCGAGCTCGACGAGGAAATCGGCACGAGGAAAGCCGAGATCGTCGCCGAGAGCCGCGGCTGGATGACCTACGACTTTCCGCCGGAGCTCGCTGGCCGGCTATGGAATGGCCGCTTTTGCGGTCAGCGGCAGAAATGGTTTCTGATGCGGTTTACCGGGTGCGACGCGGACATCGACCTAGCTTCGAAGCATCCCGAGTTCGACGCCTTCCGCTGGGTCGATCCCGAGCAGCTGCCAAGGCTGATCGTCGCGTTCAAACGTCAGCTCTACATAGACGTGCTGACCGAGTTTCGCGCCCATTGCCGCACGGCTCGCCAACGCCGCTGACGCGCTCAGCCCTGCGGCAGCCGCGCCATCGCCGTGTCGATTGCCGCCGCGTCGGGCATCGCGGCTTGCGCCCCGCGCGCGAGACAGGCGAGCCCGGCGGCGACACATGCGCGCTTTAGCGCGGTCTCGAGAGGCGCCCCAAAATCGAGGGCGGCCGCCAGCACACCGACGAAGGTGTCGCCGGCGCCGGTCGTGTCGATCGGGGCTATGGGCAATGCCGGCACCGACAAGGTTCCGCCATCGGCGAGATAGGCGACGGCACCGTCGGCGCCGCGGGTGACGACGAGCCCTTGCCGCAAGAGAGCGGCGACCCGCGCCGGATCGGACCCGAGAGAAGCGGCTTCTCCTGCATTCGCGACGAGAAGGTCGAGGTCGCGCAATATTTCGATGTCTATCGGTGCCGCCGGCGCCAGGTTCAGCACACAGCATCCGCCGCTCGCGCGCACCCGCCGGATCATGATCGCGGTTTCTCCGAGTGGCACCTCCATCTGGCCGACGAGGATGGTGCCGGGGCCGAGCAGATCGCCCGGCACTTGATCCGACCGCACGCAAGAGTTGGCGCCCGGTGCAACGGCGATCATGTTTTCGCCGGCGTCGGACACCATAATCGCCGCACAGCCCGTCGGCTGCCGAGCGGTCCGCACCAGCCGGGTGTCGATCCCGGCCCGGCGCAGCGGGTCGAGCGCCACGGCGGCAAAGCTGTCGCCGCCGACCGCACCGACCATCGCAACATCGGCTCCGGCGCGGTGCGCGGCCACCGCCTGGTTGGCGCCCTTGCCGCCGGGAAGCACCGCCAAATCGCCGCCCAGCACCGTCTCGCCCGGGTTCGGCAGGCGCGGGACGGGCACGATGACATCGACATTGATCGAGCCGAAGATCAGGATCATGCGCGACGCGTTCCGTCGCGATTGCGTCTCATCGGTGTAAGCGATCGTCCGGTCGCGGAGGCGATGGGCTCCAGATATCTCGAAGGAGGGGTGCGATGAAGCTGAATGGTGCCACCATTCCCGAGGCGCTCGTCGAGCGGGTCATAGCACGGCGCGGCGGCGAGCATTGCTTTGCCGATCTCGACCCCGCGCGCACGGCACTCGTCGTGATCGATTTGCAGCACGCCTTTATGACCGACGGAGTGGGGCATGCGGTGTGCCCGGCGGCGCGCGATATCGTGCCGGCGGTCAACCGGCTCGCCGGGGCGGTGCGCGCGGCGGGCGGCGGCGTCTTCTGGGTGCAGATGACTCATGACCGGCACTGCCTCGACGAGTGGTCGGTGGCGCACGAAATGGCCTCTCCCGAAATGCGCGAGAAACGGATCGCGGCCCTCTCCGAGGGGACGCTCGGCCACCAGCTGTGGCCCGATCTCGAGGTTCGGCCGGAAGACGAGGTTGTCAAGAAATACCGCTACAGCGCCTTTATGCCGGGGACCTCGGACTTGCCCGACCGGTTACGGGCGCGCGGCTTCGACACGGTGCTGATCACCGGGACGGTAACCAACGTCTGCTGCGAAAGCTCGGCGCGCGACGCCAATATGACGAACTTCCGCACGATCATGGTTTCGGACGGCAACGCCGCCGCCAGCCAGGAGGAGCACGACGCCTCGCTCGCCGCCTTCTACAACGTCTTCGGCGATGTGATGGACACCGACATGATCATCGCCTACCTGAAGCGGGCGCGGCCGGCGCGCGCCGCCTGACGGCAATCGGTTGCGGGAGAAGGGGCATTATGAAAGAGAACCGGGTAAAGCGCATACTGCGCGAGGGCGGCCTGGCGCTTGGCACCCATGTCGGCGGCATCCCCGACCCGCAGATCGTCGAGATCATCGGGCTCGCCGGCTTCGACGCCGCCTTTATCGACATGGAGCACACGAGCTTCGACCTGCACGA
>DATKHX010000132.1:0-6426 GCA_035510075.1 Allostellaceae bacterium | reverse complement strand
TGCAAAAATTATTCGGCCGACACGGATACCCGCCACGCGAACCGCGTTTGCGGTTGATTTAGAGGCTGCTTGCAATGCTCGATTTTCTGATGCTCGGCTACGGGGTCGGTTTCTTTGCCGTGGCGATCCTTTATGGGCTGGCGTGCGAGAGGATGTGACGGCGATGCTGTTCGACTACGTACTCAGCGGGATCGTGACGGTCGTGATCATGGTCTATCTCATCTATGCACTGATCAACCCCGAACGGTTCTAGGAGAAGCGCTGTGACAGCCAATGGCTGGGTGCAGATCGCGCTGTTCAGCGCGATCGTCATTGCCATCACCCGGCCGTTCGGCGGCTACATGACGCGCGTCTTTGCCGGCGAGCGAACTGTATTGTGGCCGGTGCTGCGTCCGGTCGAGCGCGCGGTCTATTGGTGCTGCGGCGTTGACGAAAAGGAGGACCAGCACTGGCTGACTTATGCGCTGGCGATGCTGTTGTTCAGTGTCGTCGGCTTCGTCACGCTGTATGCGCTGCAGCGGCTGCAATGGTATCTGCCGTTCAACCCGCAGGGCCGGACCGCGGTTGAGCAGAGCTCTGCCCTCAACACCTCGGTCAGCTTTGTCACCAACACCAACTGGCAGTCCTACGTGCCGGAAACCACGATGAGCTATCTGACCCAGATGGCCGGGCTCACCGTGCACAATTTCGTTTCGGCGGCGACCGGCATCGCATTGGCACTGGCGCTGATCCGCGGCTTTGTGCGACGCGAGGCCAAGGCAATCGGCAATTTCTGGGTCGATTTGACCCGCGGGACGCTCTACATCCTGCTGCCGATTGCGGTGGTCATTGCACTCTTCTATGTGTGGCAGGGCATCCCGCAGAATCTCGGCGCCTATGTCGATGCGACGACGCTAGAGGGCGCCAAACAGACGATCGCGCAAGGCCCGGTCGCCTCACAGGAGGCGATCAAGATCCTCGGCACCAATGGCGGCGGGTTTCTGAACGCCAACTCGTCGCACCCCTACGAGAATCCGAACGCGCTGACCAACCTCGTTCAACTGATCTCGATCTTTTCGATCGGGGCGGCATTGACCAATGTCTTGGGCCGCATGGTCAAGGACGAGCGCCAGGGCTGGGCGATCTTCGCCGCGATGGGCCTGCTGTTTCTGGCCGGCGTGACCACCGCCTACTGGTCCGAAGCGCATGGCAACCCGGCCCTTGCCGCATTCAATGTCGATGCGGCGCCGAGCGCGCAGCAGAGCGGCGGCAATATGGAGGGCAAGGAGGTGCGGTTCGGCCCCGCGCTCTCTGCCCTCTATGAGACGGTGACGACCGACACGTCGTGCGGTGCCGTCAATTCGATGCACGACAGCTATCTGCCATTAGGCGGCATGGTGGCCCTCGTCAACATCCAGCTCGGCGAGGTGATCTTTGGCGGCGTCGGCTCCGGCCTCTACGGCATCCTCGCCTTCGCCATCGTTGCGATGTTCGTCGCCGGGCTGATGGTCGGGCGCACCCCCGAATACCTCGGCAAAAAGCTCGAGGCGAAGGAGGTCAAGATGACGATCCTCGCCCTCCTCAGCTTGCCGTTGTCGATCCTCGGCTGGACCGCGCTCGCGGTGGTCCTGCCGGCCGGGCTCGCCGGCATCGCCAACGCCGGGCCGCACGGCTTTTCCGAAATCCTCTATGCCTACACCGAGGGGACCGGCAACAACGGCAGCGCCTTTGCGGGGCTCTCGGCCAACACGCTCTTTTACAATACGACGATCGCGGCAGCGATGCTGATCGGGCGCTTCATCTTTGTGATCCCGCTGCTGGCGGTAGCCGGGTCGTTGGCACAGAAAAAGCTGCTCGCACAATCGGCCGGCACCTTCCCGACCAACAGGCCTTTGTTTGTCGGGCTTCTGGTCGGCGTCGTTTTGATCATCGGCGGCCTCACCTATTTCCCTGCGATCTCATTGGGGCCGGTCGTCGAGCAGGTCGCAATGAACCAGGGCAAGCTTTACGCCGGGCCGTAGGCGCCCGAAATCCCCGAGGATTCCAAGATGACCGACATCACCCCGAGCATCGGCCTGCCGCCCGGCGGGCTCGCCCGGCGCAATCTGCGGCCGATGGCGTTGTTCGACCGTGCGCTGATCGTGCCCGCGATCTGGGCCTCGTTTCGTAAGCTCGACCCGCGCACCTTGGTCAAGAACCCGGTCATGTTCTGCGTCGAGATCGTCTCGGTGCTGACGACCGTGTTCTTCCTGCGCGACCTGCTCATAGGGGGCGGCAAGGTGGTCGGCAGCAACGCACTGTTCTCCGGGCAGATCACGATCTGGCTGTGGTTCACGGTGCTGTTCGCCAATTTCGCCGAAGCCGTCGCCGAGGGTCGCGGCAAGGCCCAGGCCGACACCTTGCGCCGAACCCGCACCGAGACCAAAGCCAAGCGCATCGCCGCCGCCCAATCGCGCAATTTCGACCTGGTCGATGCCGCGGCGTTGAAATCCGGCGACTTTGTGCTGGTCGAGGCCGGCGATCTGATCCCGAGCGACGGCGAGGTCATCGAGGGGGTGGCCTCGGTCGACGAATCGGCGATCACCGGCGAATCCGCGCCCGTCATCCGCGAGAGCGGCGGCGACCGCTCCGCCGTCACCGGCGGCACCCGGGTCACCTCCGACTGGCTCAAGGTGCGGATCACCGCGGCGCAGGGCTCGACCTTTCTCGACCGCATGATCGCCCTCGTCGAGGGCGCGGTGCGGCAGAAGACGCCGAACGAAATCGCGCTCAACATCCTGCTCGCCGGCATGACGTTGATCTTTGTCTTCGCCACCGTGACGATCCCGAGCTTTGCCGCCTACGCGGGAGGGGCGGTGTCGATCGTCGTTCTGATCGCACTCTTTGTCTGTCTGATCCCGACGACGATCGGCGCCTTGTTGTCGGCGATCGGCATCGCCGGCATGGACCGGCTGGTGCGCTTCAACGTGCTGGCGATGTCGGGTCGTGCCGTCGAGGCCGCGGGCGATGTCGACACCCTGTTGCTCGACAAGACCGGCACGATCACTCTCGGCAACCGTCAGGCGACCGAGTTTTTGGCACTTCCCGGAGTCGAGGAGAGCGAGCTCGCCGATGCGGCGCAGATCGCCTCGTTGTCGGACGAGACCCCTGAGGGCCGCTCGATCGTGGTGCTGGCCAAGGAGAAATACGGGCTGCGCGGGCGCGAGATGGCGCCGCTCGACGCCAGCTTCGTCGCGTTCTCGGCGCAAACGCGGATGAGCGGCATCGATGCCGGCGGTGTGGCGATCCGCAAGGGTGCCGTCGACGCGGTCGTCGAATTCGCCGAAGGTGGCAGTGCCGGCCCGGTCCGGCGCACTGCCACGGCGGGCGGCCAGGCGGTTTTGCGCGCCGTCCCGGTCTCCGAGGCGGTGCGCCAGACGACCTTGATCGCCGAGCGCATTGCCAAGGAAGGCGGCACGCCGCTCGCCGTCGCCAAAGACGATCGCCTGCTCGGCGTCATTCATCTGAAGGACATCGTCAAGGGCGGCATCCGCGAGCGCTTTGCCGAATTGCGGCAGATGGGCATCCGCACCGTCATGATCACCGGCGACAACCCATTGACCGCGGCGGCGATCGCCGCAGAATCCGGTGTCGACGACTTCCTTGCTCAGGCCAAGCCCGAGGACAAGCTGGCGCTGATCCGCGAGGAGCAGGCCAAGGGCAAGCTCGTGGCGATGTGCGGCGACGGCACCAACGACGCCCCGGCGCTCGCGCAATCCGATGTCGGCGTCGCGATGAACACCGGCACCATGGCGGCGCGCGAGGCGGGCAATATGGTCGATCTCGACAGCGATCCCACAAAGCTGATCGAGATCGTCGAGATCGGCAAGCAGCTCCTGATCACCCGCGGTGCGTTGACCACGTTTTCGATCGCCAACGACGTGGCGAAATACTTCGCGATCATCCCAGCGATGTTCGCCGCGTTCTATCCGCAGCTCGGCGTCCTCAACATCATGCGCCTGCACTCGCCCGAGAGCGCGATCCTGTCGGCGATCATTTTCAACGCGCTGATCATCATCGCGCTGATCCCGTTGGCGCTCCGGGGCGTGCAATACCGTCCGACCGGTGCGGCTGCGATGCTGCGCCGCAATCTCCTCATCTACGGCGTCGGCGGGCTCGTTGTGCCGTTCATCGGCATCAAGCTGATCGATCTCGCGGTCACCGCGATCGGCCTCGCGTGATCCCGTGAGGCGACCTCAGCCGATCAGTCGTCATTCCCGCGAAAGCGGGAATCCAGGGTTTCCGAGGCCGATTCGCCGACCCCGGACCCCCGCTTGCGCAAGGGTGACGAAGCAATCGCTCGGCGCTATCCGAGGAATCTCGTAATGCTGCGACAAATCCGTCCGGCCATAATGATGATCGTCGTCATGACGGTGATCACCGGCCTTGCCTATCCGCTCGCGATGACCGGGCTGGCACAGCTGATCTTTCCGCATCAGGCGAACGGCAGCCTGATCGAGAAAGGCGGCAAGGTGATCGGCTCGACCCTGATCGGCCAGAACTTCACCGCCGACAAGTATTTCCACGGCCGCCCGTCGGCGACCACCGAGCCCGACCCGAAAGACCCGACCAAGACGGTCCCGGCGCCCTATGCGGCCGACAATTCGGGCGGCTCCAATCTCGGGCCGACCAATCAGGCGCTCGTCGACCGGGTCAAGGCCGATGCCGCCAAGCTCGCCAAGGAGAACCCGGTAACCCCGATCCCGGTCGATCTGGTGACGACCTCGGCGAGCGGTCTCGATCCCGACATCACCCCGGCCGCCGCCCTGTTTCAGGTGCCGCGCGTCGCCAAGGCGCGCCATATCGACCCCGACAAATTGCGCGTGCTCGTCGACCAGCAAACCCACGACCGGTACATCGGCGTCATCGGCGAAAAGCGGGTCAACGTCCTCGAATTGAACCTCGCGCTCGACCAGCTGCGCTGAAGGTCAGAGTGCGGCACCCCGCGCCTCGCCATCGGGCGCGAGCCCGAGGCGATACGCGAGCGCAGCTTTGGGCGCCAGCAGGTCGGCGAGGGTGTAACGGTCGAGCGTCGCCAGAAACGCCAGGGTCGCCTCGCGCAGCGCGCGTTTAAGGACGCAGCACCCGTCGAGACGGCAAAATCCGCTGTCCGACAGGCATCCCATTACGGCAAGCTCCTCTTCGGTGTCGCGAACGACCGCACCGACGCCAATTTCCTCGGGCGAGCGGCCCAGCCGGACCCCGCCGCTCTTGCCGCGAACGGTTTCGAGATAGCCGAGCCGCGCGAGCTTGTTGACGACCTTCATCAGGTGCGCCTTGGAGACGGCGAACGTGGCGGCAATCTCGGCGATCGTCGCCAACCGGCCCTCGTTGGCGCCGACATACATCAGGGTGCGCAGCGCGTAATCCGTCCACAACGTCAGGCGCATCACCCACCCTCTCTGCGCTGTTGCCGCCATCGCGGCGCAGCTTGACAATACATATATATTAGATACATCTTTATTCCTCGGCAAGGTTGCCGGGAAAGGCTTTTGCGCGAGGAAGTGATGAGCACCGACGCGAGACCGGCCGAACACCGGCGGGCGCAGATCATCGACGACATCGCCGCGCGCACCGGCATCGACGAGGCGATGATCGAACGGCTGGTGCGCGCCTTTTATGCCCGGGTCATGGGCGATGCGCTGCTCGGCCCGATTTTCACCGCGCGGGTCGGCGATTGGGACGTGCATATCGCAAAGATGTGCGCCTTCTGGTCTTCGGTGGCGCTGATGAGCGGCCGCTATCACGGTCAGCCGATGACCGCCCATCTGCCGTTGCCGGTGGACACGCCGCACTTCGACCGCTGGCTCGCGATCTTCGCCGAGACCGCGCACGAGCTGTGCCCGCCGGCGGCGGCCGCCCATTTTCTCGAGCGCGCGCATCGCATTGCCGACAGCCTCGAGCTGGCGATCGCCGCCCGCAACGGCGAGATCAAGCCTAGGCGCAAGCGGCCCGACGACACCTTTCGCCCGATCGGTGCCGCGAGCGCCGGATGAGCGCGCCCCCGAGAGAGCTGCCGGCGGGGCTGACGGCCGTCAGCCGGACCCCGGTTTTCGACGAAAGCACAATCCCAGCCGCGCTGCGCTGCGGCCATCGCACGGCGGAAGGTGTTTGGGCGTGATCCGGGTTCTAGAAGGCCGCCTGCGGTATCGACCGCAATGCTGCTGGTTGGCGCCAGCGGCTTTTACACCGTTTTCGCCAGCCAGGGTTCTGGTGGATGCACGCGATGGTCCTGGTATGGCTGCTCTTCGCTGTCGTGCTGTTTGCCGGCGAGCCGCTCGGCGCCGAACGTTGGTTGCGGCAGCGCGAGCGCATGGTTCCCAGCTCCGGCTTTGCCGCCTTGCACAAGCTTCATTGGATGCTGCTCGGCCTCGGCGCGGCCACCGTCTTCGCCGCTGTACTCGGCAG
>DATKHX010000131.1:0-5273 GCA_035510075.1 Allostellaceae bacterium | reverse complement strand
AGACGAAATCACGCTAACCCCGCCCCCACCAGCTGGCCCGCCAATATCGGAAGCATCAATCGCGTCGCCCTCGCCAGTGATGGAGATCGGGCCCGACGAGTTCACCGTGACATGGTTTCCCGCGGTTGCACTGATCCCGGTGCCGTCGCCCGTCACGAATATCGCGCCCTTGGAAGTCAAGGCGACATTGCCATCGCTATAGGCGAGGATGCCGTTTGCGCCCCCGCCATTCGCGAGGGAGATATCGCTCGAAGAGGTGAGGTTTACCGCACCGCCGGCAAAGGACAGCAAATTGATCCCATTGGCAGCGAGCCCCTTAGTGGATATGTTGCCTGAGGTGGCTACATTGACCGCGCCGTCGCTGGCGACAACGACGCCATCGACAAAATCCTCCGACGTGATTATCCCAAAAGGGCTCGTCGCGCTGACGAGCGTCAGATTGCCGGTGCCGAAAAACAAGATCCCCGGCTGCCCGCTTCCGATCGCCGGGGTGATGTCGCTCGTCAGTGTATTGACGTTGAGAACGGTGGTTCCCGGCGGCGGATTCTCGACACCGGCGGACTGGTTGCCCGAGCAGGTGACAGTCCCGACACCCGTGCACGGATCGGGACCGGCTTGCACGGTGGCCGGTGCCGCCGCGCACAGCGCCCCAGCCGCCACCAGGGCCCGGAATCGCGGCGCATAACGGGATCGCGCTCGATCTCCAAATAGGGTCAGGCCGGCCCGGCGATAACTGGTCATGTCATTACTCCTCCGACCGGCCTGCCTTGCTGCGCTCGCAGCCCTCTTAGAACCCAAACGGCAAAGAGGTCAGCCAACTTTCGTCTTAAGGTAGAACCGTATGTCGGTTCGGTCAATCTGCGACGACAGCCGGCAGCGACTCCGTCTAAAATTTAGGCCCCGCAGAAAAACCCGGCGTCAGTAAGGCGGTATTGGTCCGCAGCGGGTTTCGACCCGGATTTGTTCGGTCGCATACCCATCGCGGCCGGGATATCTGTATCGGCCGGTGAGCCTGGCATGTGACCCGGGCCGTTGAAGAGGTTCGGACCGCGCATCCCGCCGGATTTTAGCGCTGCCCTTTGCAGAACCCCGGAGAAAACGGCTCGCGACTTCCCGAACCACTGATGCCTCATCATCCATTACCACCCCAGAAGAACGCACACGCCACCTGTATAACCTTGGCGTCAAGCAATCGTCAGAAAAGCCTCGTCCAACGGACCACAAGAAGGTGAGACATTACTGCTCGGGGTGAGGCTTGATCCGGCGATCAAGATTCCTCCGCAAGCGCTCTGATATTCCCGAGAGTTGAGCGTTTTGGCAGCGCGACGGCTGCGGATAGGCAGAGTAGATCCCGCGTCCCGAGATCGCCGCGTTCGATGCTCCAAACTGTTGCCGGCATCGCGATCAACGAGGCCGACGCGACCGCCGGCCGGCCCCGTCGGCTGCTTGCAATGACCCTGCGGCAACTGGATCGGAAACCGCTCTAATGGCGGGCGCCATTCGAGGATTTAACGCCGCAGCTGCCGGTTGCGCCTCAACAGTCGAGGCGCCGGGGATCACCCAATCTCAGCGGCTCACGGGCTCACCACTCTCCGCCTCAATCCAACTTGCAATGATCTTCGATCTCTTTGGCAGTTGTCGGGATCGGCGTTGCCACCGGCGCCGTCTGGCCGGACTTGCGGTCGAACTCCAGGCCTTTGGTTCCGGCGATGGTAAGAATGATACCGTCCGCGACCACGCTCTTAAACGACAGCTTGTCGTCTATAGAGAACGCGTACGCGCTGGAGTCGAGCCCGCCCCCTAATATTGGACTATATGGAGCGTGAATCAGAGCCGTAAAAGGATTGAATGTGTAAACAGCTTTCTGGTTTGCCGGTAACGTCACATAATTATATTGAAGACGACAATAGGCGAGGGCGGCATTTTGATATGCCATTTCGTCGGTTTTCAGATCGAGACCGGTGCAGCCTCTATTGACAATCGGAACCCAGCCATACACGGCCTGCATCGTTATGTAGAAGGGCGGAGTCTGCGGACTCGTACAAGCCTTGTTGGCAAAATAGCTTTTGTTGACAATGAGGTCGGCTACCGTTCTGACGTCCTTACAGGTTTGACTGGTGTCCGACATACTGGGGTAACATTTTTGCCACAAGTCAGTGAACGATTTCCCGGCCTTTCCCAAATTCGGCGGGTCTACAAAGGGCGGCGGTGTTGGGAGGGTGCACGCATTCGTCGTGTATTTGGTCTTGTAGTTGGCAGGATTTGAACTCAGCACCGGCGGCACCGGCGGGAAAACGATTTTCCCCGCATCGTCCACCCGCGCTCCCAGGTACGACGCGGTTAAGACATTGAAGGCGCCGGGAATCTTCGGCAGGTTGTAAACACCTGTGCTCGGGGAGGTGAAAGGCGCAAGAGAACAGGCCTTGGCGGCAGATGAGGGGAAATTAGGACGAACCACATCGTCGAAGTAGGCGGGTACGTAGAATGGCCAGTTATTTCCGCCGCTCGAAAACTTGTCGAGGGTCTGTCTGAATTGAGCGGTTGTGAGCGCCGTGCCGACATACGGCACCGGCACACCCACCCCTTTTGGCGGGACCCCGAGATCCCTGCTATCGCCGGCCTTGGTCAGCGGCCCCATCGCCACTGGCAGGAATACCGAATCGAGCGACGACACATTATAATTGACGAAGTTCAGGTCAATTTTCGTTCTGGTCGGCGCGGGAAGGGTTTTGTTGAGGGGCGGGCCCTCGGCGGAGGCAAGAGTGTATTCCTGAAGCTGGAACGGAATGCCGTCAAGCGGCTGGAGGGCATTCTCGAACAGCGCGACGCTGCAGGTCTTGCCACTGGAGGACGTACAAGAAGGTACCGCGGCTCCAGCAAGAACTTTGACAGGAGCGGGTGGAAGACCCCCTCCCGGCACAGTCTTGTTGGGACTGTTGGTAACCTTCACAGAGTGATAGGCCGCCGGACTGTCGAAGAAGACGATGCGCCCCGAATTCCACCAATCAATATACTGATCAGGTACCTTTCCAAGATTATCTGCCGTCGTCGTTAGCAATTGCGTATAAAATGGAATCGAAATCTCGACCGACTGTCCAGGAGCGATTCCTTCATCATTGCCTATCTGAATGTACGCTCGGCGAAGCCTGGTAGTCACAAATCGTCTTGGGCTGACAAAATTGCTGTCCCAGTCCGTTACTTTAAAGCATGCTTGCATCCATAAATCCGCCTTGTTCGGGTCTTGTATGAATGACTCGAAGAATACGTAAATGTTACTACCATTGGTAGGGTTGTTGTTGTAAATCTTAAGTTTTTTCGTCGGAGCGGGATCTGTTGGCTTGGGGCACGCAACGGGAGGCACCTGTGCAGCAGCGATGCCGACAAAACCACCGACAACCAGAAAAGTTAAGACTAACGAGGTGATGATGGTTCGTTTCATCGTGCCTTCCCAAGCTTCGTCAAACCCAAGATTAGGGACACTCTTCGTTCTTATTGGCGCTCCGTGCAAGTAAAATCCGTGCGCGTAGACCCGCGGGCGAGCGGCGGGGCGGGTGCGGCCGGTGCCTGGACGGGCGCGGGCAAGCTCGAATTTATTGTCGAAGCCGCGACGCGCGTCGCAAACCGCCAGGGCCAGCCATTGCCTGCGATCTCCGATGAGCTGAAGGGTGCAGGATCGCGTATGCTTCATGTCTTCGAGGTTTCGCGGAACGATGACGCAATCATGATGGCCGCCATTGCTCGGCCAGATACCGACGAGCTCGTCGGCATCGAGGATCATCTGGCCGCCGCGCAAGCACCACAGTCGAGGCCCAGCGGCCGCTCGGGTGCCAGATCGTGCCGTCGGCCCCGCTCAAACGGTGGGGGTCGTCGCCGCGAAGCGTCCCTTTCTCGATCAACAATTCACCCGGCCGGGCAGAGCTGTGGAGCTGCGCGTGCCCCGGACGTTTCGGCTGGAGGACGGCGAGTGGCGGGCTGGTTCACCACCACCCCGACGAGCGCGTGAAGGAACATGAGCCCCGGATGAACCGGCGGCTCTTCGGGTCAGACCGCTTCGGCCTGCATCTGCTGACGGCGCAAGGCGCGGCCGGGGCGCTCGCCGCTGGCTTTGCCCTCGGCCCAGACCAGGCGGCCGTTGACAAAGACGTGCTCGATCCCGGCGGCGGGCATGGTCGGCTTCTCGAAAGTCGCTCGGTCGATCACCGTCGCCGGGTCGAATATCGTGATGTCGGCATAGGCGCCGGCAGCGATCGCACCGCGGCCACTAAGGCCAAACCGGGCGGCGGGCAGACCGGTCATCTTGCGCACCGCCTCCTCCAGGCCGAACAACCCGAGCTCGCGGCAATAATGGCCGAGCACCCGCGGAAAGGTGCCCCACAGCCGCGGATGCGGGTGGAAATCGTGCGGCAACCCGTCCGAGCCGATCATCGTGTGGGCAAAGCTCAGCACCCGCTGCACGTCGGGCTCGTCCATCGTCCAGTAGATCGCACCCGCCGGCTGCAACCGGGCGACCGCCTCCGCGACCGTGACCCCCCAATCGGCGGCGATCGCCGAGAGTTCGCGCCCGGCCTGCTCGGGCGCGCTCTTCGACCAGGTCACCAGCACCTTCGCGGCGCGCTCGGCCTGCCCAGCGCTCAACACCGTCGAGGAGGCGATGTAGGGATACGCGTCGAGCCCGACCTGCTGCTGCCCAATCGCCGCGGCGATGGCCGGCAACGTCTGGGCGGTTCGCCCGAAATTCGCCTGTCCGATCGTCTTGTGATGCGAGATCACGACCGGCACCCCGGCACTGCGCCCGACCGCAAAACTCTCGTCGAGGCTGTCGAGCACGTGGTCGCCCTCGTTGCGCATATGCGTCGTATAGAGCGCGCCAGCCGGACGCAGCAATGCCGCCAAGGCCTCGATCTCGGCGGGCGGCGCGTGCTCGGCCGGGGCATAGGCGAGCCCGCTCGACATGCCGACCGCACCCGCGTCGAGCGCTTCCTGCAACAATCCGCGCATATGTTCGATTTCGGAGGGCTCGGCCGGGCGGTCGAGCGCCGCCATCGCGCCGACGCGCAAGGTCGAATGCCCGACGAGACAGGCGGCGTTGAGCGCCGCCGGGGTGCGATCGAGCGCCGCCAAATAATCGGCGAAGCGGCCATAGCGGTAATCGGCGGCGTCGCCGATCAGGTCGAGCGGCGGCGGCGGTGCGTGGTCGATCGTGAGCGGCGCCAGGCTGATCCCGCAATTCCCGGCGATGACGGTGGTGACACCCTGGCTCGCCTTCGCCATCA
>DATKHX010000130.1:0-10824 GCA_035510075.1 Allostellaceae bacterium | reverse complement strand
GAGCTCGGGCCCGTTGAGGCCACCGGGCAGCCCAGTATGAGGCGGCACACGGCGGTTGCTGCGCTCCTTTTGCTGCTGGGGGTGGCGGGATGCGCCCCAATTGGAGCCGCGCCTGCGCCACCTCACGCACCCCATTCGCCGGACAACAGCGACAGCATGCACGGCGGCGGTGATGGCGGCGGCGGTAGCGGCAGCATGTGAGATAGCTGCCAGCCGTGCGTTGATGAGCCCCATGCCCTACACTCGTCGAGGCGATCGCGGGGTGGGCGGATCCGCGGCGCAGCACGACCGGGGTCGGTCAACCTCGCGGCGGCTCTTGCGCGGGCCGGATGCTGCGTTCACGATGGTCGGCAGTGCTTGATCGCACCGCCCCGTTCGAGGCGGCTGACCGGAGGGTTGCGGCATGGAATTCGGCATGTTTCATCAGTTTCCGTCGCTGCCGGGGCGCAGCGACGCCGACACCTTCGCCGAAGCGTTCGAGCAAATCGACGCCGCCGAAGAGCTCGGCCTCGACGTGATGTGGCTATCCGAATTGCATTTCGACCCGCAGCGCTCGGTTCTGTCGGCGCCGCTCAGCATCGCGAGCGCCATCGCGGCGCGCACCCGGCGCATCAAGATCGGGATCGCGGTCCAGGTATTGCCGTTATGCCACCCGCTGCGGCTCGCCGAGGAGGGCGCCACGGTCGACCAGCTCAGCCGTGGCCGGCTGATTTTCGGGGTCGGGCGCAGCGGGCTGCCGCGCACCTATGAAGATTACGGCGTGTCCTATGCCGAAAGCCGCGACCGGTTTGCCGAAGTGCTCGACATCGTCGAGCAGGCGTGGTCGCAGCCGGCGGTCCGCTATGACGGCAAGTACTACAGCTTTCACGACATCGCGGTGACGCCAAGACCATATCAACAGCCCTATCCGCCGATCCGCATCGCCGCCGCCAGCCCCGACACCTATCCCGCGGTGGGGGCCCGCGGATTGCCGATTTTTCTCAACGCGCGCCACGGTTCGTTTTCGGAATTCGTCCCTGCGATCCGCGAATACCGCGCGGCCTACGAGGCGGCCGGGCATCAGGGCCGGGGGCGGGTTTACCTGCGGGTCCCGACCTATCTCGCCGAGACCGAGGTAGAAGCGCGCGAGGAGCCGCGCGAAAGCCTGATGCATTTCTATCGCGAGCAGACCGAGCGGCTGCGCGACTCGATGTCCCGGTCGGGCACGCGCGCGATCGAGGGCCGGGCCGAACGCCTGCAGCGGCTCGAAAGACTGACCTATGACGAGGCGTTGCAGGGTCAGGTGCTGATCGGCACGCCGGCTTCGGTCGGCGGGCGCTTGCGCGCTTTGCAGGACGAGCTCGGCATCGACGGTATTCTGGCCGAGCTCAACTGCGGCGGCCTGATCCCGCACCGACAGGTGCTGAATGCAATGCGGCTGCTGTGCCAGGAGATCATGCCGCGCTTTCATTGATTTGGTGGCACGCCGACAGCGGGAAGGGGAGGGGCCATGTCGCTCGGGACCGTCAAGGCGCCAACCCTGGCGCAATTGCGCGAGGTCGCGGCCGAGCTCGGCATGCGCTTTTCGGAGGACGAGCTCGGGGCGCATCAAGCGGCGCTGCTGCCGGGGATCGGCGCCTACAACGAGCTCGATCGGATGACGGACGAATTGCCGTCCGTCACCTACCCACGCCTGCCGGGCCGGCGCCCCTTGCCGGAGGAGAACGCTTATGGGGCGTGGTACGTCAAGGCCGAGATCGCCGGTGCCGCCTCCGGCAAGCTCAAAGGCAAGACCGTCGCGCTGAAAGACAATATCTGCCTTGCCGGGGTGCCGATGATGAACGGCGCCTCGACGCTCGAAGGCTACGTCCCCGAAATCGACGCCACGGTCGTCACCCGCATCCTCGATGCCGGCGGAACCATCCTCGGCAAGACCGTTTGCGAATATTTCTGCTTCTCGGGCGGCAGCCACACCAGTGCTTCGGGCCCGGTGCACAATCCCCGCCGCACCGGCTATTCGGCCGGCGGCTCGTCGTCCGGCAGCGCTGCCGTCGTTGCGGCGGGCGAGGCGGATATGGCATTGGGCGGCGACCAGGGCGGCTCGGTCCGCATCCCCGCTTCTTTCTGCGGCATCTATGGATTGAAGCCGACCCACGGCCTGGTGCCCTACACCGGCATCATGCCGATCGAGCTGACCCTCGACCATACCGGCCCGATGACCGCAACTGTCGAGGACAACGCGCTGCTGCTTGAAGTGTTGGCCGGGCCCGACGGGCTCGCCCCGCGGCAAGGAGCGGGTGCCGTCGCGCGGCCTTATCGCGAGGCATTGGGCAAGGCCGTCGCCGGGCTGCGGATCGCGGTTGTCGAGGAAGGTTTTGGCCATCCGCGCGCGATGCCCGCGATCGACGCCGTCGTGCGCGAGGCGGCCGAGCGCTTCAAAGGGTGGGGTGCCACTGTGGATCGCGTCTCGATCCCGATGCACCGGCAGGGGGCGGCGATCTGGCTCGCGATCGCGGCCCAGGGTGCGACGATGCAGATGATGCTCGGCAACGGTTTCGGCTTCAACTGGCAGGGGCTTTACGTCACCTCGCTATTGGACCGGCACAGCGCGTGGCGCGAACGAGCCGACGAGCTCTCGGACAGCCTCAAGAACACCATGCTGCTCGGCCATTACATGGTCACGCGCTACCGCGGCCATTATTACGCCAAGGCGCAGAATCTGGTGCGGCGGCTGCGCCGCGCCTATGACGATGTGCTGGCGCGCTATGATCTGCTGCTGATGCCGACATTGCCGATCGTCGCGACGCCTTTGCCCGAGCCGGTCGCCCCGGTCGAGGTGGTCCTCGACCGCGCTTTTGGAGCCCTGGCCAACACCGCTCAGTTCGACTGCACCCACCATCCGGGAATGAGCTTGCCTTGCGGCATGGTCGACGGCTTGCCGGTCGGCATGATGCTGGTCGCCAAGCCTTTCGACGAGGAGACGATCTATCGCGCCGCAGCAGCCTTCGAGCGCGGCCTCGACTGGACCACGCTTACCGCTTGAGCCCACGGTCGAGAGGGTGGTCACGGCCAACTCTCGATTTCGGTGATTCTTTTCGGATCAGGCGCTAAGATTATTGAGGCGCGGCATTTTCCTGAGATAGCTGCCGCGGACCCAAACTGGGCGCGAGGCCATGCCGAGGCTGACATTGCGCATCGACTTCGATCACGACCGCGCCATCGGGCCCGGCAAAATCAAGCTGCTGGAAATGATCGACAAGCATGGCTCGATTTCCGCGGCCGGCCGGCAGATGGGGATGTCCTACCGGCGGGCGTGGGTTCTCGTCGACAATCTGAACCGGTGCTTTCGGGCGCCAGTCGTCGCCTCGCAGGCGGGAGGCCAGCATGGCGGCGGGGCGTCTCTGACCGAGTTTGGCCACGCGGTCGTCGATCACTACCGCGCAGCCGAGAGCGCCGCGCAGACGGCGGGTGCGGCGCACATCGACGCGTTGGCCGGGGCGCTTGCCGAGCCGGAGCCGGCAGTGGAAACGGCCGGCAGAAAAACCCGGCGGCTGCCGCTGAGCGTGACCTGACCTCCGCGCCGGTTATGCGGCCTTCGCGCCAAATCCAGCGGCCCGGCGGGTGAGCACGATCTTCTGCGCCGAACGGCCAAAGAAATGGTAGCCCGACCCGCCCTCGGCGAGCAGGCCGAGAAATGCATCGGGCTCTGTAATCCGCACGCAGCCGAGCACATCGGCTCCGCGCGCGAGAAAGGCGTCGGGCAGCATCCCCACCGTCGGCCCGACGATCGTCACCCGAGCCTCGGGCCGAGCCAGCGCCAGCAGGTCTTCGAGCGTGGCGTTGACCAGGGTAGAGCCGGTGATCAGCACGACATCGGCCCGCGGCACGATGTCGGGCGCCAGCGCCGCCGGGCGAAAGAACGGCAGTTCATCCGGCTTCAAGGTGGCGGGGTCCTGCTCCAGGACCAGAAAGGATTGTCCGCGCCGCTTCAATTCCTTGAGGAACGGCACGAAGGCGCCGATTACCACGACCCGTTCGCCGCTGCGGATTTCGGTGGCGTCGAAGGCGTCGACCCCGAGGCGCAGCTCGATTTCGGGATGCGGCCGGCGCTGCCAGCAGCACTCGGCCAGGGCATTGACCGTGGCGATCCCGACGGCGCGGCGAATGTCGTGTTCGGCGAGCGCCTCGCGTGCGACTTCGGCAGCGGCGCGCCCGCGCAGCTTGCCCGGAAACGGCATCGCCATCGCCGAGGTCGGGCAGCATACCGCCTGTGGGATCGTCCTGATCGGCGTAGCGCAGGCGCCGGTAATGCCAGTGCTTAGCTCGACCCCGGTGAAGAACAGCCCGACCACAACCCGCTCGATCGTGATTGCGTCGAGATCCGGGCCGAGGATCGAGCCGATTGTCGCCATCGTGTCGCCGAGGATCGAGCTTCCCGTTGCTTTGCGCATTTCATCCTCTCGTTCGGCCAGTCCCTGTTGGCAACGTCATATCCGATGGGATAGATCGAGCGAACACCGGCATCGAGCGGTGTTTCGCCGCGTCACGAGCAGCCACAGCTGACATCCTGTCGAAGAGGATACGATGAAACTCAGCGCCCGCAATCAGCTCAAAGGCAAGATCGTCGCGGTGACCAAGGATCAGACGACGGCGCATGTCCGGATCGACATCGGCGGGGGCGTGGTTGTCACCTCGTCGATCACCAACGAAGTGGTCGATGACCTCGGCCTCAAGACCGGCGACGACGTTTATGCTGTCAAGGCATCGGATGTGATGGTCGCCAAGTAAAGCGACGCGAACGCCGGAGCCCCATGGCCGCGGCGCCGTCGTCGGCGGGGTCCGCGCCCGCTTCGACGCGCGGGACGCTTTGATGTATCATCGATTTGGCCGACCGCGCTGGCTGTCGTCCCGGACGGCGGTATTTCTGTGGGCAGGAGCGGTTGTCGCGCGGGGAGGTGCGGATGATCGATGCGGCTGATGCGCTTGCGGACTATCGGCGGCGACACCCTGGCCCTCCGCCCGATTTTGGCGGTCGCCTCTACAAGCAGCACGCTCCCGAATTGATCCGGTGCAGTATCAGGCCGGCGACGGCCGAGAGCTGGCTCCAATCCCATTTCTCCACGCCGCAGGCAAAGGCGATCCTACTGGAAATCTCCGCCCGCTACGCCGCGGTGATGGACGTCGGCGCTTGGGAAGACCGCGGCGACGACGACCCGGTGGTGGTCCATGCCACAGCCAACCGCGCCGGGCGGATGGTTTGGAACGGCGCGCATCGCCTTGGCGCGGTCATGATCCTCGGCCGGGCGTTCGATCTGCCGATCCGATTCTGCCGATAGAGCCCGGCCTTCCCCGATCACGGTCGGGTTATTCGCCCGACCGGCATTAGCTCACCGGAGCCGCGCCTAGCCGAGGCAACGAACAAGCCGTCGCGGTAGCGCGGGTTTGCCAGACGCTTTTCGAGATCCTCGGCCATCCGGTCGTAGCTCATTGCCACCTGCGCCATGGTTTCCCTGGCTGCCTCGGAAGCGAACTCGTCCGCCTCGGCGCGGATCTCTTCCGCCGTCAGCCGCCACCGGCAGCCGCCACCGGCAAACCTGCTCCATCGTTTCCCGCAATCGTGGCGGCCCCGAGGCGACGGCATTGCTCGCCATTCCGTCAAACCCCCGCTTGAAGAATTCGGCCTCCCGGTCTTTGTCGAATTCGACCTGCACGATCACTGCATCGGCGTGCAAATCGTATGTGAATCTGGACGGAAAAAACGCACAGGCATCGAGCCATGATCGCATTTTGGTCATTGCGGTCGTGAAGTCAGCCGACCGGGGCAGCTTTATGAGCACGGTGCTCATATCGGGCCTCCCATTTTTTTAGCTTCAAACAAAAAGACGCTTAGCGTCAAAATTTCGTCCAAAGCCGAGGCGCCGGCCCTGCATGCGAGCGGTTCGCCCCCGGAATGACCGCGTTCTCGCTTCTTCAAACCGGGGTCGGACCAGTCGGCACGTCACTGGCTCTGGGTTTTCCGCAGGAGCGACGGCTCGATGTGCACGGGCACTTTCAGCACACGGCGGGCGGGCATTGCGAGATTGTCTCTCACCCGGTTGTTCCGGCTTGATGCTGCCCCGGTTTGCGGCGGCGGTGCGAACGGCTTACCAGGCGGAATAAGCCTCGGCTCTGGCCCGCTCCAGCCAGTCCGATGCCGCCACCTCATCCGGCCCGGGGACGCTCGGATCATGCCGGGGGATGACCGCCCCGGCCAAGCTCTCGTTTCGTGCTGAGCCGGCGTGACGCGAAGCCAAAGCTTGAACCGTCGCGAGCAGCACCACAAACATGACCGCCGCCAACCAGGCGGAGGCGACGACACGCCAGCCGCCGATAGAAGCATCACCGATCCGCCTCGGCATGGAGCCCACCATGATTTGTTGCAGCGCAACAAGTGGGCATATGGCTTCGAGTCGCAACTCCGCAGGGTCATCCTGTCGCAGCGAAGCTGTCGAGCTTAGTCGCGGGCTGAGACTCGGATTTCATTGGCGGATCGCCGGGCGAGGAGCCGGGCGGCCAAAGACGATCGGCACCAAGATGACGGTATCGAGCAGCGCTCCGAGCGCGAGCTGCGGTCTCGCGACCAATCAGCCCTCGAACCGAAGCCGCCAGCCGCGCGTTGAAACAGGTAGTTCGGCGTGAAGGCGGCGACGACGATCGACATTCATCGGGTCACGAAGCTGAGAACCCATGTCGGGGACAGCTCGCGGCGGGTCCAGCGGCTTACCGGCTTCGCGGTCGTCGTGCTGGCGTCGCTAGCGCTTTGGACCGCGATCGTCGGCGGGCTCGTCGCGATCTGGCGTTAGCTCTGAACACCGCGCTCGCGGGTGCGATAAAGCTGCAGCCGGGTGACGCGCAACCCCGGCACGCCGTAGGTCTCGATCGCATCGCGCCAGGACCGGAACTCTTCCGGAGACAGCTGGTAGCGACGGTAAGCCTCGTCGAGGCTGATGGCGCCGTCGCGCACGCCCTTGACCACCTGGGCCTTGTGCCGCGCAGACCATCGTCGCGTTTCGATTGGCGGCAGATCCGTGTTCGATTGGGGGTCGTCGGCATTTTTCGGCATGCTCTGCGACATCATTCCTCCGGTTGGCGCCAGGCGCGCTGTGGAAGAACTGGTCGGAGGGAGTGACGGCAAGGTTTCATGAAGGTGAATTCGCCGTAAGCCGACCCTCAGATTTCGTCTTTCGACCAAATTCCGACGTCTCGATCGATAGCCGCGCCGCCCTTGCGCCGATGGACGAGGAGGAGCTGTTGAATTAATGTTGCGAGCAACCGATGCGGGGCGGCAAAGCGGACCGATGCGCATCGGCACAACCGGCCTGAACACCAAGGAATTTCATCCGCGGCCGACAGGGGAGCCGAATGACATTTGCAGCCGCCGGCATACCGCGATTTCGGGGCCTCCCGAGGATGCGGCGCTCTATTGCCTTGCTCGTCCTGATGCTGCTCTTGACTGCCTGTGCCCTCTTCGGTCGCGGCGAATATGTCGTATTTTTCCCGGAGCGCTCGGCCGAGCTCGACGCCCCGGCGCGGGGTATCATCGCCAACGCCGCCAGACAGGCGCAACAAGATCCGTCGGCGGTGGTGAGCGTCATCGGCTTTACCGACAGCGCCGGCAGCCCGCAGGCCGACATCATTCTGTCCCAGAATCGCGCCCAAACCGTCGCCGACGCGCTGGTGGCAGACGGGGTGCCGGCATCCAGGGTGGTGCGCCAGGGACGCGGCCCGACCGGCGGCGATCCCGGGCTCGCGAGCCGGCGCGTCGAGATCAAGATCGGGAGCCTCTAACGGGGCCCCGGCTAAGCTTGCTGGCGATCGCGCCCGGTTTGCGGGCTTTTTACCGGCGCTCCCAGGGCGGAAACAATTCGTCGGGATCGTTGACCCACACGAAGGGTATGCCGTGCTGATCGGCGCAGTCGACGGCGAAACGAAACTCCATCGCGATCGAGGTCCCGGGCTTGCTTTGGTCGATCGTCTTGTCGCCGTGGGCAAAGCGCCAGCATCCCAGGACGAGGTCGGGGTCGTCGGGGCTGCGGCGGACGGTGAATTCGATGTACTGGGCAGCGCCGGCTTCCTCCTTGCCTTCGATGACCGCAACCACCGCCGCCTCCGTCTCTGCTCCGCGGTGAATTTAGTACCGATTTCGACCGGGTGCCGTAAAGCGGCTGGCTAGTGGCACGCACTCGACGCTTGTCACCGGCGGCGTCCTTCCATCGTCTTCCCGGCGAAGGCCGGGATCCATGGCGCCATGGGCACCGGCCTGCGCCGGTGTGACGAAATTTGGGTGTGATTTGTCAGAATTGCTCCATTAATGTGACGAACCGGAACCTGGAGACTTCTCCTTCGTCTTGCCGGCCCACGGGTCCGGCCCGAGGATAGGCTCTGGCCGGTATCCACTGACGAAGTGGGTCCCGACCTTCGCCGGGAAACAATGCAGGCATCGCGACATTGCGCCCATACCGACAAAGCACAGAAAGCGTGAAAAATAAAATTAGGCCGCTGGTTGGGGCGACTTCCAGGCTCCGATCAGCCTGCGCCCCAAACAGATACGGCCAAACCCGACAAGAGCGCTGGCCAGCAAGCAAAGCGTCCCGGGTTCGGGGGCCGAGGCGGCTCCGGGGACGAGCGGGTCGAGCAGGGTTCCATCGGCCAGAATCGGGCCATTGACAGGCGGATCGGTGTCCAGAAAGGAGAAAGAGATGTCAGGAGGCCGCTTTCTGGGATTTCGAGAAGCGCTGTCGGATCGAAGTTGCTCTCATTGCTTGGAACGAGGTTACCCAATCCAAGCCAATCACCCCCAATTGTCGCTTGGTTGGTGATCAAACTTGCGTCGCCGGGGGGGAGCTCGCTATAATGCCTGACGGATCAAGTATCGGGATGAACACCTCCCCGTTCCCCGAAAGATCGGTAAATGAGTAGGCGTATTGCGTATCGCCGCCGACCGGTGTGGTGTTGACTGCCACGTTTGGGGCGACGCCGCTGATGCTCGCCGAAGTTATAAGAAATTGGTAAAGGCTACCACCACCCGCAATTGACGGCACATATTGACAATATCCTCCGCTGGCTCAATTGTTGGCGAGTTGGTATATTCGAAAGACTCCGTATGCTATGAGATTGCCGATGTCTGAATATAACGGCAGTCTGTTTGTATACAAGGACACTTCTGCGTAAGAAATATGGATAATTAGCTTAAATGGCTGTCAATCCGGGTCGGGCTTTCCGTTGCCGAGGCAGCTCTGGCCGCCCGTTTGGCGAGAGGGCAGAGACTAGAGGAAGTTGGCGCCGACAGACAGGTCAGCCAGCACACCCTCAGGACTCAGCTGAAGAGTGTAATGGCCAAGACGGACACGCGCAGCCAAGGGCAGCTCGTCGGGTTGATTTCCCGAAGCCTTGCAATCCTGCAGCGGGGCCAGCCTCCAAGTCTTAAGAGGAAAACCCTGGTGAACGCGGCGGTGCCGACCGGAAGGTTTTTACGATTTGTTCGGGGCGGATCGGGGTGGCGTTGACCTCGACGCCGAAGGGGGCGAGGGCGTCGCAGACGGCGTTGGCGATTGCCGCGGGCGGTGCTACGGCACCGCCTTCGCCGACCCCCTTGACACCGAGCGGGTTGAGCGGCGAGGGCGAGTGCTGGTGGACAATCGTCATCGCCGGAACGTCGGCGGCAGTCGGCAACGCGTAGTCCATCAGCGATCCCGACAGCAGCTGCCCGTTCGCGTCATAGGCGATTCTTTCGCTCAAAATGCCGCCCAGCCCCTGCGTGGCGCCGCCCATGATCTGGCCCTCGACCAGCATCGGGTTGACGACGGTGCCGCAATCATGCGCTACCGCGTATTTGTCGATCGAGACGCGGCCGGTTTCGGGGTCGACCTCGACGATCGCGGCATGCACCGCATAGCTCCAGGTGACGGTTTCCGGCTGCCAATAGCAGGTTTCCTCGAGGCCCGCCTCGACCTCGGGCGGACGGGTGATCTCCCAGCCAGGGCGGGCCGCCTGCGCCACCCGCGCCAGGCTTAAGTGCGCCCCCGGCACGCCGACGACGCCGACCCCGCTGGCCCGCAGCTCGAGATCGGCCGGCGCACATTCCAGAATATGGGAGGCAATCGAGAAGACCTTGTCGCGCAACCGGCCGCTGGCGACGTGCATCGCCGCCGAGGCGGTGACCGTGCTGCGGCTCGCCATCGTGCCAAACCCGATCGCGATTCCCGCGGTGTCGGCGAAGGTCAGCACGACATCTTCGGGTGCGACCTTCCACAGATCGGCCACGACCTGCGAAAAGATCGTCTCCATGCCTTGGCCCTGCGGGGCCGCACCACACGAAACATAGATTTTTCCTGAAGGGTCGACCCGCACAAAGGCGCTCTCGAACGGCCCGACCCCGGTCCCCTCGATGTAGCAGCCTACGCCGAGGCCGAGATACCGCCCCGCGGCGCGCGCCTGCTGCTGGCGCTTGCGGAAGTTTTCGAGCCCGCCCACCGCCGCCAGCACCTTTTCAAGCGCGCCCGGATAGTCGCCGCTGTCGTAGACGATTGGCTCGCCGTCGCGATAGGGGATGCCGACCCGGTACGGCATCTCGTCGGCGCGGATCATGTTGCGCCGCCGCACCTCCGCCGGCTCCAGATTGAGTGTGCGCGCCACAAGGTCGATCGTGCGCTCCATCGCAAACGCGGCTTCCGGGCGGCCGGCGCCGCGATAGGGCGCGTTCGGGACCTTGTTGGTGACGACGATCCTGCCCGATGCCGCGAGGTTCTCGATCTTGTAAGGGCCGGTCAGGTGGACGGCGGTGTTGTAGGCGACCCCCGAGCCGAT
>DATKHX010000129.1:0-2788 GCA_035510075.1 Allostellaceae bacterium | reverse complement strand
CGACGAGCGCGCCATTGATCTCGATCGCGCCGGGTTTCCGGCCGGCCGATACCGAAAATCGACGGCGCTATCGACGCCGGCGCCGCACCATTCCGAAACCGAAAAGCGCGGCGCCGACCAGCGCCAGCGAGGTCGGCTCCGGCGCGGCAAAGGTATCATCGAGCTCCGCAAGCAAGATGCCTCCGCTCAAGGCAGTCACATCGAGGTAGCGGTATACGCCGATGATGTCGGCGCCGAGATCCGGGATCAGCCCGTCGCCGGTCCCGCTGAGAAGGAGCGTCGCCGAATCATCGATGGCATCGGCCGTGTTTGTGCCGAACACTTCCCATTCACCGCCTGAAGTGATGCCGCTCGCGCGAAAGCCGAGCCGCGCGCTCGTAAGCGGCGGGATCGTCAAATCTATCAGGTCGAGCTGGACAAAAGTGCCGGGAACGATCTCGTTGCCTGCGGTGCCGGCGATACCGACCCCCTCGTCGGCGAACCCTTCGTCTGTGCCGTACAGATCCGGGTCACCGCCATTCTCGCCGGTCGCGGTCACCTTCCCGCCGCCGGGCGGAGCACTGTCGTAGGTCTTGGTTGGCCCCTGGTTGCCCGGCGGTTTATTGAACAAAATTTTGCCGGTCGTCGGGCCAGCGTAGGCTTGACCCAAGCTGGCTAGCGCCGCCCCGGCCAACGCGACGACTGCGATCAGGTACTTCCTTCTCATTCAACTCCCCCAAAAGCTGATTATTATCGGAAATCTGCATCCGATTCGAGGATCAGGGTCCTTTCGCCGGCGCCGCCACGATGACCGCGCGGTCGCGCTCACGATGGCGCCCGGGTGCAGACCGAACGAGGGGGATCTGGCAAACGGATCATGCGACAGCCCCCTCAATCGCTACGTTAAGGCGTATCGTATCACGGATTTGGCAGATTGAACGACCGAATCGCCCTCGCAAATGGATGAAATTTGTTAACTTTACCGACGTGTCGTTGACGATGTGTTGATGCCCCGTGAGTTCTTGGTGATGCCTGATTGTCTCGTATAGAGGATATCGGCCATTTTTCTAATGGTCATCCGTTTTCCATCTTAATTTATAATAATCGTAAAAATACCGCCGCCAATGCCATTAGAGCGGAAAAGGAGGACGTGGCCGAGACGTGTTCGCCAAATCGCTCGCCGCGGCGGTGGCCCCCGGCAATTGTGGTGGATCCGGCCGCGCCGTCGATCGAGGCTAATTTGCGCCCGGTCATTCGGCTGACGGCGTTGCCAGTCGCCGCCGGATCGCCAAACCTCGCGCTCTCCTTGGTCGCCGGCCGGATCTTCCGATGCTCCAGGAGACGTTGGCCCTGACCTGCTTGCCGAGGCTCTTTGTGATCGCATAGTTAAGGTAGCGCGAGGTCCGCGCCCGAGAAAGATGTCCGTCGACCGCGATATGTTGCGCCGAACCCGAGCCGGGAACCAGGCCCATAGGCAGCACCACCCAGCGCGTGCGGGCTCCGAGGCGCGGAGCTACGCCGGAGATCTCCGGCGACACGGTGATGAATACTCAGGCGGCATCGTTGCTATGTCGTCGAGGCAATCTCTCAGCCGTACGGAGGAGACGTCTCCGCGCGGCCGCAAACGTGTGCGAGCGCAGGCCGCGATCATGCTCGCATTATTGCTGATCGGATCGATCTGGCCCGCCGCCGAACAAGCATGCGCCAACGAGCAGCTTCCGCCCAGTGGCGAGGCCGAAAAGGGCGCCGGCATAGATCGGCCCGGCCCACGGACCGGACCGCCGGCAGCAATCGACGGGTTCCGCGAGGCTCGGTTCGGGATGACGGAGGAAGAGGTCCGTGCGGCGATACGAGGCGACTTCCCCGCGGCGGCATCGAGCCTCGCCAGCACGGTCAACCCGTCCGAGAAGACGACTGTTCTGTCGCTGGCCGTGACCGATCTGCTGCCCCACACCGGCAAAGCCCACATTTCCTATATCTTCGGCTATCGCTCGAAAAAGTTGATCCAGGTCAACGTTCTGTGGTTGAGCGACCGCACCGCGGCGGCTGACGAGGCGATCGTCGGCACGGCGAACTCGTTGCGCGATTACTTCGCCTCGGAGAATTTTCCCGCGGGCAGCGCTGTCGCCAATCGTCAGCTTGCCGCAAGCACGATCCTGGTGTTTCGCGGCAGCGACGATCAGAAAAGGACAGTTTTGCTGGTGATAAGCGGGGTCGCCGCGGCGGGCCGCGCGGATACCAAAAAAGAGGCGCGGCCGCCGCCTCTGGCGCTCGAGTTGTCTTACATTGAGGATGCTGTGCACCCCGATGTCTATCGGATCGCCAAGGGACAGTTCTAACCGTCGCGTCCGCTTTGATGATCAGAGCGGTTTCCGATCACATTGAACCGTCGTTCCCGCGAAGGGAACTGTCGTTCCCGCGAAAGGAACCGTTGTTCCCGCGAAAGGAACCGTCGTTCCCGTTTTCGCGGCGGCGAAGGCAGGGACCCACTCCTCGGCCGCTCGGAATCTCGAGCAACGGCGGTGGCGTGCCAGCTCTCATTCGCTCGTGCCACGGGAGCATAGGCCGCGGCCTCGCGGGGTGACGAGTGAATAGGTGGCAAGGGGAGCTCTCGGCCAGCCTCCAGGCTCAACCCACCCTACAGGCCGAGCTTACGGCCGAGGCGAGCGCCCCTCTCGGTCCTTTAGAACGCCGGAATGACTGGGGCCGGGACGATGTGCTCTTCGACGCGGCGCACGCCGGGGATGTTTTCGGCGGCGATGCGCAGTGCCTGTTTCTCGGCCTCAGGTTGGTCGTCGGCCATCCAGAC
>DATKHX010000128.1:0-4378 GCA_035510075.1 Allostellaceae bacterium | reverse complement strand
ATTCCCTGCTAGCAGGGAGTTTACAGGGAATTTCATCGATTCGGGCCTCGGCGGCGCCTCGGAGGCAGCGAAAAAGGGCATGAAATCAGTTTCTTACGGGCCAATTCCCTACGCATCCTAACAGGGAATTTTTTGCGGCCTAGCAGGGAATTAAGTCGGACCATCAGGGAATTTATTCGCCTGATCAGGGAATCCCGCGCTGGACCCCGCTATGCGCTCCAATCGCTGAACACCTGTTGGAGATAACTGGTCAAGTTCTGCTCGAGGCACGACCGGCCGCGTCAGCCGATATAACCGTCTGGCCGGATCAGAAAGCCCCCCTGGTTGCCGGCCATACGCAGAGCAGAATTGCCGCTTGGCATCGTGATAAAGGGCGAATCCCGGGAGCTCGGGAACATCGGCGTCGGGGCTGGCCACAATGACCGCGCGAAAATGGTCGCCGAGACGCGACCCAAAGCGCGCAAACTCTATCATGCCGTCCGGGTCTTGCACTCGTGCCACGTGGCGCTGTTTGCCGCCAGTTGCTCTACGAGGCTGGGCTTATGGATCTTGCCCGTAGGCGTGCGGGGGAGCTGTGCCGCCGTGCGCAAAGCGAGCCGCGCCGGTACCTTGTAGCTTGCCAGCCGCCCACGGCAGAAGGCGACGATCGCCGCGGGATCGGTCGCCGCCCCGCCCCGCAGCTCGACCGCCGCCGCGACGATCTCGCCTTTCGACCGATCCGGAACGCCCACGACATAGGCCTGCACGATGTCCGGATGCTGTAACAGGACTTGCTCGACCTCGAGCGGTGCGACGTTGACGCCGCCGGTCTTGATCATCTCCTTTAGCCGCCCGCGAAACCGGATGCGTCCGTCCGCCTCGATCGTGCCGAGATCGCCTGTCAAAAAATAGCCATCCTGGTCGAACGCTTCTACATCGAGTTCCCGCGCCCGGTAATAACCGGGTGTGACATAGCCGCGGACGGCGAGTTCGCCGATCTCGCCCTCGGGCAAGGGTCGCCGCGTAACGGGATCGACGGCACGGATCGTCATCCCGGGAAGCGGCAGGCCTTGGCTGTGCAAGCGGAGCGCCAACGGGTCATCGGCGTCGGTCACGGCGCAATTGCCGTAAGTCTCCGTCGAGCCGTAGACATTGCAGAGTTCTGCGGCCCCCAGCGCTTCAATGGTCATCGCGATGTCTTCCGGCGGGCCGATGGTGAGCCCGGTCCGCATCGCGCCGAGCCGGCGCCCAGGATGGTCCTCGTGCTCCAGCAGGGCTCGCGCCATGTTGCCCATGCCGTAGTAGACGCTGCAGCGCTCGCGCTCGATCAGCGCCAAAGCTTCTCCTGCCTTGAAGCTCTCCTGCAAGACGAGGCAGCCGCCATGCGTCATGATCGCCGGCACGGCATTGGCCGAGCCGAATGACCAGAACAGCGGCACGGCGAGCCATAAGCGGTCGCTGGCGCGAAGGTGCTGCCGTTCGCCGATGTCGAAGCCGTTGTCGATCAGAGGCCCGTGCGCCAAGGTCACGCCCTTTGGCGCCGCGGTCGAGCCCGAGGTGTAGAGGATGTAGCAGATGTCCTGCGGCGTCACAGCCTGCTGTGCGGCGGCGAGTGCTGCGGCATCGACTGTTGCGCCCCGTGCCAGGAATTGCGGCAGCTGGAAGACCGCGGCGGGTGCGCGCCCCTCCACAGCCACGACGGTGCGCAGGTTCGGCAGCCGCGCGCTTCTGAGCGCGCCCGGCGGTAACCCGTCGAGTTCGGGGCAAAGGTCGCGCAGCGCGTCGAGGAAGAGCCGGCCGCGAAAGGCCTTGAGCGTGATCAACGCCGCGGCGCCGGAATGCTCCAAAGCCCAGGCGAGTTCACGCGGCGTCGAGAACGTGCTGAGCGCGGCGACGACGGCGCCGATCTTGGCGGCACCGAAGGCGGCGACAATCCATTCCGTTCGGTTGGTGGCCAGCAGAGCGACCCGGTCTCCACGCCGGATGCCGACGGCGAGGAATGCCCGGGCGAATTCATCCACCCGCGCCTTGAGGCCGGCGTAATCGAGGCGCTCGTGGCGAAACACCAGAGCCTCAGCGCCGGGCGTAGCGGTCGCCATCTCATCGACCAGATCGCCAAGCGTGCGGCTGGCCGGGCGCGGGCTCGCGCCATCACTCATCGCGCGTGGTCATCCATAGCGAGGGCGCCGCTTCTCGCGGAACGCGGCGATGCCCTCGGCGAAGTGAGGGCTGGCTCGCACCTCGTCGCCGAGCTGCTGCTCCAGCGCCTCGCGGGTCAACGCGTGATCGGCGATTGTGGCGCTGACCTGCCGCTTGACCGCTTGCACTGCCGAGGGGCTGTTCGCTGCGATGATCTCCGCAGTCTCGATCGCCCAACCCATCAGGTCGCTGCGGGGCACAAGCCGGTTTACCAGGCCGAGCCGAGCCGCCTCCCCAGCGTCGATCAAACGCGCCGTCAGCAGCAGGTCCATCGCGTGAACGTAACCAATCTGGTGGGTCAGCTTTATCGTCGAGCCGCCGAACGGGTAGATTGACCACTTGACCTCGGTCAGGCCAAAACGCGCCTCCGGCGCAGCGGCGCGGATGTCGGTCGAGAGCATCAATTCGAGGCCACCGCCGACGCAGTCGCCGTTGACCGCGGCGACGATTGGTTTCGAATATGGGTCGTTCTTCAGCAAGGCGTGGTTGACCATCCGCGCCACTTCCGGCCCGGCCGACAGATCGCCGCTGACATCGGCGCCGACGGTAAAGGCTCGCTGACCGGCGCCGGTCAAGATGATGCAGCGGCAATCGCCGTCGCGCTCCAGCTCGTCCCAGAGGCGTCCGAGCTCGATCAGCATCTGTCGCGTCATGGCGTTGAGGCGCGGCTGGTTGTCAACGGTGACGACGGCGACGTGCCGGCTATGCCGGGCGAGTCGGATCTCCATCATTCGGGCTCCAGGCAACGTCACCGGTGACAGCAGTTGAGGGCCGGCGCGGGCCGCCTGTCAACCGACCGCTCCCGATCGTTTTGCGATATCGTCGGCGCGAGCGATGGGTGTATGGCGAGGAGCAGGAAATGAAGGCGATCCGTTGCCGGGAGTGGGGCGCTCCCGATCTGCTTCGGCTCGAAGAGGCCGAGCGCTCGAGCCTCGAGCGGCACCAGGTGCGCATCCGGGTCCACGCCGCCGGGGTCAACTTCGCCGACAGCCTGATGGTCGGCGGCACCTATCAGGTGAAGCCGCAGTTCCCGTTCACCCCGGGGCTCGAAGCCGCCGGCGAGATTGTCGAGACAGGCAGCGCGGTCGATGGCTTGCGGGTCGGGCAGCGGGCGCTCGCGGTGCTGCGCAACGGCGGCGGCTATGCCGAGGAGATCGTGCTCGACGCCGCCGCGGTGGTGCCAATCCCCGATGCGATGGATTTCGTCAGGGCTGCCGCCTTTCCGGTTGCCTACGGCACCGCGCATTTCGCGCTGACCCATCGCGGCCATCTGCAACCGGGCGAGACGCTGCTCGTGCTCGGCGCCGCCGGCGGGGTCGGGCTAACCGCGGTCGAGATCGGCAAAGCGATGGGCGCGCGGGTCATCGCCGCCGCGGGCGGCACGGAAAAACTGGCGGTGGCGCGCTCGCGGGGAGCCGACGAGCTGATCGACTACAAGGCGGAAAGCATTCGCGACCGGGTGCGCGCGCTGACCGGCGGCAAGGGCGCCGATGTCGTCTACGACCCGGTCGGCGGCGATGCGTTCGACCAGGCGCTGCGCGCGGTCAACTGGGAGGCGCGGATGCTGGTGATCGGCTTTGCCGCGGGCCGCATCCAGGCGGTCCCGGCCAATCTGATCCTGGTCAAGAACATCTCGGTCATCGGCGTCGTCTGGGGCGCGCAGGCCGAACGCGACCCCGCCCTGATCAGCCGCAACCTCGCCGAGCTGCTGCGCTGGTGGGAGGCCGGCCGGCTCGAGCCTCTGGTCGCGAAAGTTTTTCCGTTGCCCGAGGCCGGCGAGGCGCTGACGGCGCTGCTGTCGCGCCGGTACGCCGGTAAGATCGTCCTCGAAACTTAAAGGGGCCGACGCGGCCTCAAAGCGGCTCGCCGCCGCCCCCGCCTTACACCAGCCGTTCGCTCGCCTCTTCCAATTCGGCGCGGAAGGCCGGGTCGGCGACTGCGACAAGCGCCCGGGCTCGTTCGGCCAAGGTGCGGCCGCGCAATTCGGCGATGCCATACTCGGTAACCACGAGGTCGGCCTCGGCGCGCGGCGTCGTGACGACCCCGTCGGCCAGCTTGACGACGATGCGCGAACGGGTGCGTTCGCGATCGGTCGATTGCAGCGCGATGATCGAACGCCCCTGCGCGGCGCGGTTGGCGGCACGTATAAAATCCATTTGGCCGCCGACAAGGCCGATATGTCTTCCCCGTGCGGTCTCGG
>DATKHX010000127.1:0-4547 GCA_035510075.1 Allostellaceae bacterium | reverse complement strand
TTAACACCCTGCGCCTTCAGGCATTTGGCGAGGATTTCGTTACCCGTCAGTTCCGCCATCTCGGTATCTCCTCCTGCATGACGGTGGTCGGTTGCGCCCGCCCGAGCCGCTCAGATCACTCCTTCCTTGCGCAGCGCCTCGATATCGTCCGCGCCGATCCCGAGCCACTCGCCGAAGACTTGCGTCGTGTGCTGCCCGAGCAACGGGGCGGGTTCGAGTTTCGGCGGCTGCCCGTCGAAGCGGACCGGCCAGGACGGCATTTTGAAGGGTCCGGTCGGGTGCTGCGCCACCTGCAGGATGCCGCGCTCGGTAAAGCTCGGCTCGTTCATCAGTTCCATCGTGTCGAGCACGGCGCCCGCCGGCACCCCCGCGGCGCCGATCAGGCGCATCGCCTCGTGCTTGTCGCGCTGCCTGGTCCACTCGGCGACCATCGCGTTGACCTCTTCGATGTGCTCGCCGCGGGCTTGCGCGGTCTCGTAGCGTGGGTCGCCGATCACATCCTCGCGGCCGAGGAGCTTGAGCAGACGATGCCAGTGGTCCGTCTGGCGGGCGAAGACATAGATCCAGTCATTGGCGCCGCCCGGTGCGCAGGGAAAGATCCCCGACGGCGCGGTGTTGCTGCGCGTGCTGTTGCGGGGCGCCGCCTGGCCGATCACCGCCTGCGTTTGAAACGCAAAGCGGATGTAGTGCAGCATCGCGTCCTGCATCGCCACTTGCAGCCGCCTGCCGTGGCCGGTGGCGCGGCGCTCGTAGAGGGCGCCGAGGATGCTGATCGCCATCACCATGCCGGTGCCGGTGTCCCCGAGCGACGGGCCGGGCCTGATCGGCGGCCCGTCAGGCTCGCCGGTGATGCTCATCGTGCCGCCGCTGGCCTGCGCAATCATGTCGAAGGCGAGGTTTTTCTCGTACGGGCTGCCCTCGCCAAAGCCTTTGATCTGACAATAGATAATGCCTGGGTTGAGAGCGCGGATCGCATCATAGCCGAGGCCGATGCGCTCGATCGTGCCGGGCGCCATGTTCTCGACCATGACGTCGGCTTGGCGCGCCATGTCCTTGACCAAGGCTAGGCCGCGCTCGGATTTGAGGTTGACCGTGACCGACTTCTTGTTCGCGTTGAACTCGAAGAAATAATACGAGTCGGGGCTGCCCGCCGGGCCGGCGAACGAGGTCCGGCCGGGCTCGCCGCCCTTCGGGTTTTCCACTTTGACCACTTCGGCGCCGAGCCAGGCGAGCGCCTCCGTCGAGGTCGGCCCCGCCTCGAACTGCGTCAGGTCGAGTACTTTGACCCCGGCCAGGCATTTCAACGGTGCGCCGGTTCCGTCCATCGCTGCACGCTCCTCCGCGACTTCGATTTCGCACGATAGCGCACCCAGCTCGCTCGCGGAAATCGAAACCATTTTGCGGCTGCCAATGATTACGCTAGTAACCCTCCCACTACGTCGTGACCGGGGTTGACCCGGCCATCCACGAGCCGCCCGCTCGGTGTTGACGGTCTTTCGTGGATGCTTGGAACGAGACCGGGCATGACCGAGAGGAGGCAGGGGCGCAGGGAAAGCGAGGTCGGCGATGGCGCCACGGGAAAAAATTCGGATCGGGATATTGGGGGCCAGTGGCTATACTGGGGCCGAGCTGCTGCGCCTGCTGCGCTATCACCCGCAGGCCGAGATCCGAGCGCTGACCGCCGACCGCCACGCCGGCAAGCCGATCGGCGCGGTCTTTCCGCATTTGGCGGGCGAGGGCCTGCCCGATCTGGTGCCGATTGGCGAGGTCGATTGGAATGGGCTCGACCTGGTCTTTTGCGGATTGCCGCACGGCACCACGCAGGAGGTCATCGCCGCGCTACCGCGGCATCTCAAGATTGTCGACCTGTCGGCCGATTTCCGCCTATTCGACACCGCGGTCTATGCCGAATGGTACGGCCACGAGCACCGCGCCCCGGAATTGCAGCGCGAGGCGGTCTACGGCCTGACCGAGATCGCCCGCGAGCAGGTCAGGCGCGCACGTCTCGTCGCCAACCCCGGCTGCTACCCGAGCTCGGCGCAACTGCCGCTGATCCCGCTGATCCGCGCCCGCGTGATCGACCCCGACGACATCATCATCGACGCGAAATCGGGGGTCAGCGGCGCCGGCCGCGCCGCGCGCGAGGGCAGCCTTTATTGCGAGGTCGCCGAGGGCATCCACGCCTATGGCGTCGCCGGCCACCGGCACGCGCCCGAAATCGAGCAGGGCCTGTCGCAAGCTGCCGGGCGGCCCGTCGTCGTTAATTTTACGCCGCATCTGATGCCGATGAACCGCGGCCTCCTGTCGACGATCTATGTCCGGCTCGGCGCTGGCGCGACCTTGGGCGACCTGCGCGCGGTGCTCGAACAAGCCTATGAGGGCGAGCCGTTTGTGCGGGTTCTTCCGGAGGGCAGCCTGCCGGCGACCCGGCATGTGCGCGGGACCAATCTCTGCCTGATCGGCCTCTCGCGCGATCGCATGGCCCATCGTGCGATCCTGGTCTCGGCGCTCGACAATCTGGTCAAGGGCGCTTCCGGCCAGGCGATCCAAAACATGAATGTGATGCTGGGCCTGCCCGAAACGACGGCGCTCGAGCATCGCGCCCTGTTTCCGTGACGAAGCAATGGCGGACGCCGGGCCGACCGCCGCCGGCCGGCGCTTAGTTCTTGGCGACGTTCCACATGAACAAAGCCGGCCCGGTGTCGACGCCGGAGAGATCGTTGTGGAAGGCGGTGCGGGCCGAATATTCCCCCAGCGGGACATAGGGGACGCTCACGAACGCCTCGCGCTGCAGTTTGGCGGCGATGGTTTTGCGCTCCGCTTCGGCTGGTGCCGCGATCCACGCATCGCGCAATTTTTCGATGACGGGATCATCGGGCCAGCCGAACCACGCGTCGGCGCCGTTGGCGCGCAGCGGCGCGTCGACCGCCGGGTCGAGGATCGCAATGCCGGGAAACGTCGTCAGGAAAATGCTCCAGCCGCCTTGGTCGATCGGCGCCTTGGACGCGCGGCGGGCGAGCAGGGTCCCCCAATCCATCGCCTGGACCTCGACGTTGATCCCCAGGCGGCGCAATAAGTCGTAGCTCACCAAAGATAGCGCGTGCAAAACCGCAAAGTCCGTCGGATCGAGCAAGACGACTTTTTCACCCCGGTACCCCGCCTCCTCGATCATTCGCTTAGCCCTGCCGAGATCGCGCGGGCCTTCGAGCGGCTCCGCCCCGGCTTCGCTCGCCATCGGCCCGTCGCAGCTATAGAAGCTGTAGCAGATATGCCAATATTTGCGGTCGCCGGCGAGGGCGCTCATATATGCCGACTGATCCACGGCAGAAAGTAGCGCCTGGCGCATTTTGACGTTGTCAAAGGGCGGCAGCAGTTCGTTGAACCGCAATATGCCCGAGACCCCGAACGGGCTTCCTTGGACGAGGGTGACATCGGGGTCGCGGGCGAGCAACGGATAGAAATCGGGCGGCGGGTACTCCCACCAATCGGCCTCCCCCCTCGTGAACGCCGCCATCGCCGTCGCCGGGTCGGGCAGGTAGAGCCAGATCACCCGGTCGACGCGGACGACCTTGCCGCCGGCGGCCCAGCTCGGCGGCTCGTTGCGCGGTGAGTATTCCGGATTTTTCACGAACACGGCTTGATGGCCAGGCTGCCACTCGTCCTTGACGAATTTGAACGGGCCGGAGCCCGTCGTGTCCTTGATTTGCTCGTCGGCACTGGTTTCGGCGACCCGCTGCGGCATGATGAAGGGCACATTGCTGTCCGGCTTGGCGAGTGCCGCCAGCAGCAGCGGGAACGGTTTCTTGAGGATGATCGAGAAACTCTTGTCGTCGACCACACGATATTCGGCCACCGCCGCGGCGAGCGATTGCCCGAGCGTGTCGCGTCTGCTCCAGCGCTTCAGAGAGGCGATGCAATCGATGCTGCGGATCGGCTGGCGGTCGTCGAATTTGAGCCCGTCGCGCAACATGAAAGTGTAGGTCAGCTTGTCCTCGCTGATGGTCCAGCGATCGACCATCTGCGGCCGCGGCTGAAAATGGCTGTCGAGCGCGAACAGCGTGTCATAGATCATGTAGCCGTAATTTCGCGTGATCGTCGCCGTCGTCCAAATCGGGTCGAGCACCCGCAGATCGGCCTGGGCGATCAGGCGCAAGGTTTGTGGCGAGCTCGTCGATGCCGCGGCGGGCAACGAGGCGAGGGCCAGGGCCAGTATCGCCGTCGCCATGCGGTTCATCCTGGGCCTCCTCTCGCTTTTTCGGCGGTGCCGACGACGGCGTCGACCGCATGCCGCCGCAATGTCCCCGGCCGTATTCCCGCGTGGCGTCGAGCTTCGAGGGCATTAACCTTAATATTACATGACAGTTAACCTTTCGCTAAGCGCCAATTGCGTGGGGCCGCGCGTCGAAGTCATCCGCGGCTCACCAGCCGGCTCTGCCCTTTGACGCCGGCTCTGCCCTTGACGACCGGCCGCCGTCGGCGCAAGGCTTTGCCTACCCGGCCAATCCGAAAAACTCTCCCAGCGTTCAGGAGCGACCCCATGCCCGACA
>DATKHX010000126.1:0-15171 GCA_035510075.1 Allostellaceae bacterium | reverse complement strand
CGATGAACCTCAGTCTCAGGTCATAATCGTCGCCGCCAAGTAGGCGGGGGTCCAGCGTCACCGCCGGAGCCGTTGCCCTGGATTCCCGCTTGCGCGGGAATGACGGACTGGGCGCGGCTATCGAATGTATCAGCTCGAGGCGCCTGCCGCAGGCGAGCGGTGAGGCGCGAGCGTGCCGCCGGCAAGGTGCGGCCCTGCGGCAGCAGCACATGATGCAACAGAAAGTGCTCGGTCAGCTGCAGCCCGAGCGCGATCTGCACCTGATCGGATGGCGCGTCGCGCCACAAAAAATCGGGTAGCGGCAACAGCTTGTCGTGGTAAGGCCGGCCCGCCTCGCGCGAGACGGCGCGGCCGCTGCGGGGCGAGACGTAGGCGAGGTCGGTGGCGGTGCCGGTGACGGCGCAGCGCGCGAGCTCAAGGCCGAAGCCGAGCGCCGCCAACAGGCTGCACTCCCAGCCGACGTAATGCGCCGGCCAGTCGCGGGCCGAATCGAGTGTTGCGAGCAATGCCGCAAACGAGGCGAAGATGTCGGCATGCGGCTCACGCTCGGGAAGGGCGGCGGCGATCAGCGCCGCCGCAGCGGCGAGGCCGGCGAGCCGATCGGGATCGTCGATGAAGCGCGCGGCATGGGCGCGGACCAGTTCGCAGGCAAAGCTACCCAAATGTTCGGAGAGGCGGCCGCGCCAGACCGCGGCGACCTCGTTGCCCGGCTGCAACACCGCGCGCAATTTCGGCGACTGCCCGCCGCGCACCAGGCCCAGATGGCGGCCGTGCTCGCGCGTCAACAGCTCAACGATCGTCGCGCTCTCGCCGTGCCGGCGCAGTGCTACGACAAACCCCGCGTCAGTCCACTGCATCAGCGGCCGAAGGAATGTAACTGACGGCTTCGTCTGGTTAATGCAGTTGTTCCCGCGAAAGCGGGAATCCAGGGCCGGCAAGCTCGGCAAACTCCTGTGTAGGACGCCCTGGGCCCCCGCTTTCGCGGGGGTGACGATGAGTTCCGGATATAAGGGATCAACCCAAATTTCTCTTCTTAGGCTTCGTAATCGAGGCCGATTGCGGCGAAGCGCTCGCGGTCTTCGCCCCAGTTTTCGCGCACCTTGACGAACAGGAAAAGGTGGACGCGGCGCCCCAGCAGCTTTTCAAGCTCGGCGCGGGCGCGGGCGCCGATCGCCTTGATGCGTTGGCCATGGTCGCCGAGCACGATCGCCCGCTGGCTGGGGCGCTCGACATAGATCAGCTGCTCGATGCGCACGCTGCCGTCGGGCCGATCCCGCCAGCTCTCGGTTTCGACGGTCGAGGCGTAAGGCAATTCGTCGTGCAATTGCAGAAAGATCTGCTCGCGGCTGATTTCGGCGGCGAGCAGGCGCTCCGGCGCGTCCGAGAGCTGGTCTTCCGGAAACAGCCACGGCCCTGGCGGGACAGCGGCGGCGAGATGGCGCCTCAGGTCATCGACACCGTCGCCGCTCATCCCCGAGATCATGAACACCGGGTCGAACTTTCCGGCCTTGGTGAGATCCGCGGCGAGGGCGAGCAGGCGGTCGCGGCGTACGAGGTCTATCTTGTTCAGCGCCAGCACCGATTTCTTCCCGCGCTCGGCGAGACGAGAAAGGATGCGGGCGACATCGAGGCCGGTCCCGCGCGCCGCATCGACCAGCAAGACGGTTTCGTCGGCATCCTCCGCACCCGACCAGGCAGCGGCTACCATCGCCCGGTCGAGCCGCCGGCGCGGCGCGAAGATGCCAGGGGTGTCGACATAGACGAGCTGCGATTGCCCCTCGATCGCGATGCCGATCAACCGCGAGCGCGTGGTCTGCGCCTTGGGCGTGACGATCGCGAGCTTGCGGCCGACCAGCCGGTTGAGCAAAGTCGACTTGCCGGCATTGGGCGCGCCGATCAGCGCGACATAACCGCAGCGGGTGTGCCGAGCCGGCAAAGCTTCAGCCATCAACGCGCTCCCACTACTCTCTCACCTCCCGCTTAGGGGGAGAGAGGGAGGGGACCTGTCGCATCGGCGACGGGGAAGGTGAGTCGGGCGCCGCGGCAGTTCGAAGTTTGGTATCTCCCCACCTCACCCCGACCCTCTCCGCCCCAGGGGCAGAGAGGGAGTTCGTGCCGAGCCACCCACCTCGCTCGACCATTACGCGGCGTGGTGCTTTGCCCAATCGACGATTTCGGCGTGGGTCGCGAACCAGACGCCCGGTTGCGCCTGGGCATGGCGGATGATTTCTTCGAGGATCCAGATGCGCGAGCGGTAGCCGATCACGTGCGGGTGCATGGTCAGCTGAAAGATGCCGCTCTCGGCATGGGCCGCATCGAATTCGCGGCGGAAGATGTCGAAAACGTCGGTGGGCGGCGTGTAGGGACGCAGTGCCGAAAATCGGTTCATCATGAAATAGACGGCGTCGTCGCGCACCCATTCGACCGGCAGCTCGACGACCCCGGCGGGCTCGCCGTCGAGCAGCAGTTCATAGCAGTCCTCGTCCGACATCAGCGAGGAATCGTAGGCGAGCCCCATCTCCTTTTCGATTTCGAGCGTATGCCAGCTGAAATCCCATGACGGGGTGCGCAGCCCGACCGGGCGCCTGCCGCTCGTCTTTTCGAGCGCATCGGCCGAGCGCAGCATCAAGTCGCGTTCGGCTTCGTAGGGCAGCACCGAATTCAGCTCGTGGATCCAGCCGTGGATGCCGATCTCATGCCCCTCGGCGACGACCTGCCGCTGCTCGTCGGGGTGCAGCAGCGCCGTCACCGCCGGCACGTAGAAGCTGGCCCTGACCCCGTATTTCGCCAGCACCTTCAGGATGCGCGGGACGCCGACGCGGTTGCCGTACTGCCCCCAGGCGAGCCGCCCGATCGAGTTGCCGCCGTCGCGCAAATCGCTCGTCTCGTGATCGCTGTCGAACGACAACGCCACGGCACAGCGGGCGCCCCCCGGCCACTCCGCCGGCCGCAATTTGCGCCCGGCACGCACCCGGTCGACGCGTTTGCGCCATTCCTCCTCGGGCCATTGCCAGGGTTCGAGAGTGGGGTTGGGAGCGTTCATGCCATCATCCTCCGTATCCGTGCGCGGCCGGAGGGGCGGCGGAGAAGAAGGGGTTGGTCGGAGCGGAGAGATTCGAACTCTCGACCCTCAGCACCCCATGCTGATGCGCTACCAGGCTGCGCTACGCTCCGACCGGTGCGGCTCCCGCCGAAGGCTCCGATCATAGTCCCGCGTCCCTGAAGGCGCAACCGCCGCGTCCGTTCTACGACCGTTCCGCCTCCGCGGTCACTTGAGCCTGTTGAGCAAGGCACGGATTTCGGACAGATCCTGGCGCAGATCCTCAAGCGCCTCGCGCAGCGTTTGCCGGGTCGGCATGACGCTTGCCGCGGCTTCGGACGGATGAGCCGGCGGCTCCAGTGCGAACACGACGGGCGCATCGTCCTCTTCGAATACCGGCCGCGGTGCATCACTGGGTAGGGCGCCTTCGCGCAGCAGCTTTTGAACGCCGCGGATCGTGTAGCCCTGCTGATAGAGGCACTGCCGGATCCGGCGCAGCAGATCGACATCCTCCGGGCGATAGTAACGTCGGCCGCCGCCACGCTTCAGCGGCTTGACCTGCGGGAATTTCGATTCCCAGAACCGCAGCACGTGCGCCGGCAGATCGAGCTCCTCGGCGACTTCGCTCGTGGTGCGAAAGGCTGCCGCCGATTTGATGGCGCGTCGGCCGGTTACCGCCTCGTCCGCCCGCGCCAGCCCGGTCCGGCTCACATCAGCCCGACGACACTTCGACCGCCGCCGAACCGTTCTCGGCGGCCTCGGCCAGACCGCTGTTGATCTGACTCTTCAACGCGTGGCTGGCGCGAAAGACCAGCACGCGGCGCGGGCTGATCGGCACTTCCTGGCCGGTCTTCGGGTTGCGGCCGATCCGCTGCCCCTTCTGGCGAACCGCAAAGCTGCCGAAAGAAGAAATCTTGACCATTTCGCCGCGCTCGAGCGCGCCGGCAATTTCGGCGATCACCGACTCGACCAACTCGGCCGACTCGTTGCGCGACAATCCGACTTCCTGATAGACCGCCTCACTCAGCTGCGCACGCGTCACCGTATGCCCGGCCATCAACCCCTCCCCGCTTTTGGAGAAGGTTACTCCGGCGCAAAAATGCCGTCAAATTCCAAAGTGTTGCCGACTTTGCGCCAGGTCGTGCCGCGTCCGCCGTGGGACGCTACCAGCGCACCAGGCTCGCACCCCAGCTAAGGCCGCCGCCGAGCGCTTCCAGCAGCACCAGATGACCCGGCCGGATGCGGCCGTCGGCGACGGCCGCGGCAAGCGCCAGCGGGACCGAGGCGGCCGAGGTGTTGGCATGACGCTCGATCGTCGAGACGATCTTGCCGGGTGCAAGACCCAGCTTTCGCGCCACCCCGTCGATGATCCGGCTGTTCGCCTGATGCGGAACCAGCCAGTCGATGTCCGCCGCGTCGAGCGCATTGGCGGCGAGCGCTTCGTCCACTACCTCGCTCAGACGCTGCACCGCCTGGCGGAAGACCTCGCGGCCCTCCATGCGCAAATATCCGGTGTGTCGGGTCGAGGAGGGTCCGCCATCGACATAGAGGATGCCGTATTGCCGCCCATCCGAATGCAAATGGGTCGACAGAACGCCGCGGCCGCGCGGCCCCGGGTCGGGCACGGCCTTGAGGGCCAAGGCGCCGGCGCCGTCACCGAACAGGACGCAGGTGCCGCGATCTTCCCAGTCGAGGATGCGTGAGAAGGTTTCCGCACCGATCACCAGTGCCGTGCGCGCCTGCCCGAGCCGCAGCGCGTTGTCGGCTGTCGCCAGCGCAAAGATGAACCCGGCACAGACCGCCTGCACGTCGAAGGCGGCGCCCCGATGCATGCCGAGCTGCGCCTGCACCTTGGCCGCAGTTGCCGGAAAAGTGTTGTCGGGGGTCGCGGTGGCCAGCACGATCAGATCGAGATCGCTGCCGCCGATCCCGGCGTCGGTGAGGGCGCGCTGCGCGGCGCGCACCGCCAAATCCGAGGTCAATTCGCCGTCCGCCGCCACCCGGCGCTCGCCGATGCCGGTGCGCTGGCGAATCCATTCGTCCGAGGTGTCGAGGCGGGCGGCGAGATCGGCGTTGGTGACGATCCGCTCGGGCAGATAGGCGCCGCAACCGACGACTTGGGAACGCAGCGCCATGCCGCGCGCTTTACAGCGCCGCCGGCTGGGGCGCCGCCGTCGCTGCGTCGAGGCGCGCGAGATCGAGGCGGATCTTGTCGAGGAAACCGTTGACCTTCATGTCGACGACGACGGCGATCGCATTGGCAAAGCCCAGCGCGTCGGTCGAGCCGTGGCTCTTCACCGCGATCCCCCGCAGGCCGAGGAATACCGCCCCGTTATACCGGCGCGGGTCGATCCGTACCCGCAGCTTGCGCAACGCATTGCGGGAAAAGAAATAGCCGATGCGCGCTGACAGCGAGTGGCGAAGGGCCCCCGCCAGGAACTCGCTGAACAATTTCGCCATCCCTTCGGCGGTCTTGACCGCGATATTGCCGGTGAACCCGTCGGTGACGACGACATCGACCGTGCCGGCGGCAATGTCGTCACCTTCGATAAACCCGAAAAACCGGATCGGGCTCGGTGCGCTGCGCAGTCGCAGGCTGGCGGCGCGCACCGCGTCATTCCCCTTCTGATCCTCCGAACCGACATTGAGCAGCCCGACGGTGGGCTCGACCAAGCCCAAGACTGTGCGGGCGAAGGCGTCGCCTAGCAGCGCGAACTGAACCAAATTGTCGGCGTCGCAATCGACGTTGGCGCCGAGGTCGAGCATTACGCTCTCGCCGCGCTGGGTTGGAAAGAACGACGCGATCGCCGGCCGATCGATCCCCGGCAAAGTCTTCAGCGTGAATTTCGCCATTGCCATCAAGGCGCCGGTGTTGCCGGCCGAGACGACGCCGTCGGCGAGGCCCTCCGCGACAGCGTCGATCGCCAGCCTCATGCTCGACGGGCGCCCGGCGCGCAACACCAGCGACGGCTTGTCGTCGTCCATCACCATCTCGCCGGTGTGGTGCAGCTCGACGGCTGCGGCAAGCCGCGGCAGCTTGGCGAGCAAGGGCCGAATGCCGGCCTCGTCGCCAAACAGCAAAAAGCGCAAGCCCGGGTGACGCTGGAGGGCCATATCGGCGCCCCGCAACACCATATCGGGGGCGCGGGCGCCGCCCATCGCGTCAACCGCGATCGTGACGTCCTCGCTCACCGACGCGCCGCCTCCCGCCGACGCCGAATTCTCAGGCCGTCTCCGAACGCTGGGTGATTACTTCGCGCCCGTCGTAATAGCCGCAGGCATCGCACAAATGGTGCGGGCGCTTGAGCTCGCCGCAATTTGGGCATTCGGCATAGGCCGCCGGCTTCAGGGCATGGTGAGAGCGCCGCATATTGCGGCGTGACGGCGAGGTTTTCTTTTTTGGAACAGCCATGGGCAACTCGTTTTGGGGATCGTGGGGCGCCCCGCTAATTAGCCAAAAACACCACTGGCGGCAATAAGCATGGCGCGCTTGCCGCGGTGAGGTCAGTTTTGCGGCGACCGGCGCAGCTTTGTCAGCTCGGCAAACGGGCTGCCCTCCAATTCGGCAGTTGCCGCGGGCTCGACAACGGCATCGGGGAGTCGAGGAAACTCGGGGAGTGCCAGCGACAGTTCCTGGGCCACCGCTTCTCCAATGTCGATCGCCTCGCCGGTCAGCGGCTCGAACACCGGTTCGTCGACATCGAGCTCGATTTCGGCCTGCTCGTCGTCGGCGGGACCGTAGAGCAGCGCGAAATCGTGGGCGATCCTAGCCGCAACCGGATCGAGCGTGACGACGCAGCTCTGCTCGAGCTCAGCCTCGAAGGCCGCTTCGAGCCGGACGAGCCCGTCGCTCTGGCGCTGCAGCGTCACCACGGCGGCGAGCCGGTCGAGCGCCACCAGGTCGAAACGGCGGGCGAGACGCCGGCACTCCTCGGCCGTCGCCTCGATCTGCTGGCGGAACGGCTCGGAACCCAGCCGCGCGAGGGAAACCGGGCGCGAGAATTCAGGTGCCGGCGCGCTCATCGCGCCGCGAGCTCGGCCGACGCGGCGCTCGATCGGCCGACCCCGGGAAGCGGAAACCGGACGCTCCCATCGAGCAGCTCGGTCGCCGATTGCCGCGCCAGCTGGCTTGCGGCGCAACGCACGTAATCGACTATCGGGTCGGTCGTCGCGGCCGATTCGCCGACAGTGCCGAAAAGATTGCGCGCCAATGCGGCACCCAGCGCCGAGGCATCTTGCTCAACCCCGGCTTCGTATGCCCGAATTCGGCCATAAAAGCCTTGTGCCATCCGCTTCACCTGCCGGCCGACGCTCAGATCGCCGGTTCCCATCTCGCGCAGCCCTCGATCCATGTCGGCGAACATCGCGTCGAAAAAAGCCTGCGACAACGCCGCGGAGCGCGGCCGCTCCGATTTCAAACGATGAAGATAGAGAAACGCATGCAGGCAAATCAGCTCGAACCGCCCGTCAAGCGTGTCAGGCACGCCAAACGCGGTAAAGAACACCGGTTGCCGGGCTTGCTCGACAACCCGTCGATAGGCGATTTCGGCCGCGCCGCGAACCGATTTGCGTTGGGAGAAGGAGATCACCAGGGGGCTCGCGCTCCAGTCGCCGGCACCGTTGACAATCGACGCGCCTCTACCGAAGCTGTCGCGCTGAATTGGGCGCGGACTTGGCCGATTTCAACCGAAGCCCGGCCGCGCAACCCCTCATTTGACTGCCCGATCATGACTGCATTGCGAATCACTTCCCTGCTGATGGCGATCGCCGCCGGTGCCACCCTTGCGGCATGTTCGACGACGGTGGAGCAACGCGGCAACCTCCCGCCTCCGGAGGAGATCGCTCAGATTCATCCAGGTAAAACCACCAAGGACCAGGTCGTCAAAATATTAGGCACCCCTTCCAGTGTCGGCGTTTTCAACGATAAGAATTGGTATTACATCAGCTCCCGCACCAAACAGTTTTCGTTTCTGGACCCGAAGGTGCTCGACCAGCAGGTCTTTGTTGTCGACTTCAACGATGACGGGGTGGTCAAGGCGATCGACCACAAGACGTTGCAGGACGGCAAGGAAGTCGTGCCCATCGCACGCGCAACCCCGGCGCCCGGCCGCGAACTGTCATTCCTCGAGCAGCTCGTCGGCAATCTCGGCAAATTCAATAGCGGTGGCGGGGGCGGAGGTGGGACCAGCGGTGGCGAAAGCAAGCCCGCCGGCCCGAACCCGCAGAGCGAGGAGTAATCGGCCTCAACTCATCCATCTCGCGAGCACGGCGAGCAGCAGTAAGGCCACGATGTTGGTGATCTTGATCATCGGGTTGACCGCCGGCCCAGCCGTGTCTTTGTAGGGGTCGCCGACCGTGTCGCCGGTCACGGCGGCCTTGTGTGCGTCGGAGCCCTTGCCACCGTGATGGCCTTCCTCGATATATTTTTTGGCGTTGTCCCAGGCGCCACCGCCCGATGTCATCGAGATCGCGACAAAGAGCCCGGTGACGATCGTGCCGAGCAGCATCGCCCCCAGCGCGCTGAAGGCGCTGGCGCGCCCGGCGATCAGTGCGATCACGATATAGAGCGCGATCGGCGCCACCACCGGCAACAGGGAAGGCACGATCATCTCGCGGATCGCGGCACGGGTCAGCAAGTCAACGGCAAGGCCGTAATCGGGCTTTGCCCGGCCCTCCATGATGCCCGGGATCTCGCGGAATTGGCGACGCACTTCGACCACGATCGACCCCGCCGCCCGGCCCACCGCGGTCATGCCGAGCGAGGCGAACAGGTACGGCAAGAGCCCGCCGAGAAAGAGCCCGATCACGACATAGGGATCTTGCAGCACAAAATGAACGTCGAGCTTGGGAAAGTAGTGCCTGAGGTCCTGAGTGTAGGCGGCGAACAGCACCACCGCAGCAAGGCCGGCCGAGCCGATCGCATAACCCTTGGTCACCGCCTTTGTCGTGTTGCCCACGGCATCGAGCGCGTCGGTGGTACGGCGAACCTCGCGGGGCAAATCGGCCATCTCGGCTATGCCGCCGGCGTTGTCGGTGACCGGGCCATAGGCGTCGATCGCGACGATGATGCCGGCTAAAGCGAGCATCGTCGTCGCGGCTATAGCGATGCCGAACAGCCCGGAGAGCAGATCGGAGACCACGATCCCGATACAGATCACGATAACCGGCAGGGCCGTCGCCTCGAGCGACACCGCAAGGCCCTGGATGACATTGGTGCCGTCGCCGGTCGTCGAGCTCTGGGCGATGCTGCGCACCGGCCGGTAGTTGCTCGCCGTGTAATACTCGGTGATCCAGACAATGAAGCCGGTCACCCCCAAGCCCACGAGCGCGCACAGCCACAACCGGAAACCGGTGACCGCACCGCCGGTGGTCATCGCCAGCGGCTCCCAGGCGCCAAGCAGCAGATAGATCACGATCCCGATCGCGATGACCGACAAGATCCCGGTGGCGATCAGCCCCTTATAGAGCGCCTTCATGATCCCGTTGTCGGCGCCGAGCCGCACGAAATAGGTGCCGATCACCGAAGTGACGATGCAGACCGCGCCGATCACGAGCGGCAACAGCAGCAGCTTGTCGAGCAGCGGCGGGACAAAGAAGACGTTGGCCAAGAGCATCGTTGCGACGATCGTCACGACGTAGGTTTCGAACAGATCCGCAGCCATGCCGGCGCAATCGCCGACATTGTCGCCGACGTTGTCGGCGATCACCGCCGGGTTGCGCGGGTCGTCCTCGGGAATGCCGGCCTCGATCTTGCCGACGATGTCGGCACCGACATCGGCCCCTTTGGTGAAGATGCCACCGCCGAGACGAGCAAAGATCGAGATCAGCGACGCGCCAAAGCTCAGCCCCAGCATGGCTTCGAGCACCGGGCGCAGATCTTCGCCGCCGGTCGTCGCGCGCATGACGAAATAATAAATCCCGACCGCCAGCAGCCCGAGCCCGACCACCAGCAATCCGGTCACCGCACCCGCTCTGAAAGCGACCGCGAGCCCGGCGGCGAGCCCGCGGCGCGAGGCCTGGGCGGTGCGCACATTGGCCCGCACCGAGACGTTCATGCCGATATAGCCGGCGCTGCCCGACAACACCGCGCCGACCACGTAGCCGATCGCCACGCGTAAGCCGAGGGCGATGCCGAGAATGATCAGAATGACCACCCCGACGATCGCGACGGTGCGGTATTGCCGATTGAGATAGGCGCGGGCGCCGACCTGCACCGCGCCCGAGATCTCCTGCATCCGGGCGGTCCCGGGATCGGCCCTCAGCACTTGCTGGCTGGTAACCCAGCCGTAGAGCAGTGCCAGCAGCCCGCAGGCGATGACAAGGTAATATGCGTTGGGCATCCGGCAGCTCACGAGCAGCAATCAAGGGAAAGCTCCGGCGTCGATCGGGGCAAGCCGGAGCGGCGGGAACATGGCAGAAGCGCATTCTGTGAGCAACCGCCCTGGCTGCGACACGATTTCGCCGCTTTGGTGCCTCGCTTGCCAAACAGAAGGTCGGGGTGGGGCCTCCGGCCGCCAGCCGCTCAGAAATGGCGGTACCCAGAGGCTTCGACCGTGACCTCGCGACCGCCGGCGTCGACCAGGCGCACGCCGTCTCCGGCCTCGATCCGGCCAATTCGCGTGACCGGGACTGCGAGTTGCGAACCAAGAGCGCGAACGGCGTCCACCGCCTCGGAAGGTGCTGTGAACAGCAGCTCGTAATCGTCGCCGCCGGTCGCCAGCTGCGGCGCGACGTCGGGCTCGAGCACGACCACCGCCCGCGCCGCCGGCGACATCGGCAACGACGCCAGCTCGACCACCCCAGCCAGATGCGAGGTCTCGCAAATATGACCGAGATCGGCGAGGAGGCCGTCGGAGACGTCGATCATCGCGCTTGCGACACCGGACAGCGCCGGGCCGAGAATCACGCGGGGCTCGGGGAGCTGAAACCGGCGGATCAGCGCGGTGCGGTGCTCCGCCGCGAGCCGCGGGGCGGCGCCGCGCAATAGGCCGAGCCCGAGATAGGCGTCGCCGATCGTCCCCGAAACCCAGATGTCGTCGCCGGCCCGCGCGCCGCTGCGGCGGATCTCGGCGCCCGCCGCAACCTCGCCGATTGCGGTCAGCGACAATGCCGCCGGCCCGGCCGTCGACACCGAATCGCCGCCGATCAGGTCGATCCCGTAGAGCCGCTGATCCTCGCCGAGCCCGCGCGCAAATTCCGCGACCCATCCCGCCCCGAGCGAGACCGGCAGCGCCGTCGTTAGCAGGTAATGGAGCGGCCGCGCACCCATCGCCGCCAAGTCGGACAAATTGACCCGCAGCAGCTTTTTGGCGACGAGGTCAGGCGGGTCTTCGGGCAGGAAATGCACACCCGCGACGATCGCGTCGGCGGTCATGACCAGCCGCTGGTCGGCGCGGCACTCGACCAGCGCGGCGTCGTCGAGGAGCCCGAGCCCGCCCGGCCCCGCCAATGGCGCGAAATAGCGCCGGATGCGCTCGAATTCGCCCGGCGTCTCGTCCGCGGGGCTCTCCGCCATCGCCGCTACATGTCCGCCGGGCGCAGGCTGCGGCCCAGCCGGTCGAGGACGCCATTGGCCAGCGCCGGCTCCTTGCCGATGAAAAAGGCGTGCGCGATCGAGATGTATTCGCTGATCGACACCCGCGCCGGCACGTCGGTCCGGTGCACCAATTCCCAGGCGCCGGCGCGCAGGATCGCACGCAACACCGAGTCGAGCCGCGCCAAGGGCCAATCGTCGACCAAGGCTGCCGAGATGTCGGCGTCGAGCCGTTCCTGATCGGCCGCGACGCCGCGCACGATGTTGGCAAAAAAGGCCGGGTCGGCCTCGGCCAATTGGTCGCCCTCGATCTCCTGACCGAGCCGATAGCCCGCGAATTCGCGCACGACCGCCTCGGCGTCGAGCGCGGGGTTGAGCTCGAGCTGATAGAGCGCCTGCACCGCCGCCAGCCGCGCCAACGTGCGACGCCGCCCGCCGAGCCGCGGCCGGCCGTCGCGTGTCGTATGGTCGTCGGCTGGGTTCATCCTCCGCCCTGCGCGAAGCGCCCTTTCAGCTCGATCATCGCGAGGCAGGCGCGCACCGCCGCCCCGGCATGGTCGCGGCCCTCGGGGGCGGCGCGGGCCAATGCCTGGGCTTCGTTCTCGCAGGTCAAGATGCCGTAGCCGATCGCCAGCCCGTCGCGCACCGCGAGATCCTGCAGGCCGCGCGCGCTCTCGGCGCAGATATGGTCGTAATGCGTCGTCTCACCGCGGATCACGCAGCCGAGCGCCACATACCCGTCGAAGCGCTCGCTTACCCGCGACGCCAGCGCGATCGCTGCCGGGATCTCGAATGCTCCGGGCACCTGAACGCGTTCATGAGTGGCGCCGGCCGTGGCCAATGCGCGCTCGGCGCCGCGCCGCAGCAGATCGGCGATATGCGGATAGAACGTCGCCTCAACGACGAGGATATGCGGCGGTCGGGTCATGATGTCGGGTCCAAGCGGGCGGGTGCGGCGGCGCTCAACAGGCGCGCCACATATCGGGCGATCATGTCGATTTCGAGGTTCATCTGCGTTCCGGGCCGGGCCGCGTCGAAATTGGTGCAGGCGAGCGTGTGCGGGATGATGTTGACGCCAAACCGAATCCCTGCGACCTCGTTTACGGTCAGGCTCACCCCATCGAGGGTCACCGAGCCCTTGGGCGCGATGAATCGCATCAGCGCTTCGGGCGCCTCGAAGCTGAACCGCACCGACTCCGCCTCGGGCCGGCGCTCGACGATCCGGGCCAGCCCATCGACATGGCCCGACACGAGATGGCCGCCGAGCTCGTCGCCGAGCCGCAGGGATTGCTCGAGATTTACGGGCGTCCCCTCGGCCCAAGCCCCGATCGTCGTCCGCGCCAGGGTCTCGGCCGACGCCTGCACCGTGAAGCCGCCCTCCTCGACGGCGATCACCGTCAGGCAAGCGCCCGAGCACGCGATCGAGGCGCCGATCGCGATCCTCGCCATGTCGAATTGGGTGGCGACGGTCAGCTCGGCAGGGGCGCCCTTTCGGATGCGGCGCACCCGCCCGAGATCGGTGACGATGCCGGTAAACATGACGGTAAGGTTACGGGCCTCGCCGCCGATTTACCAGCCGCGTTTCACCCCCGCGCGGGTCTGCTATGCAATGGGTGACGCGCGCCCGCCTCAGGCGAAACCGTCGCGCCGGGCGGCCAGCGCGTCCGCGCGACGGTTAGGTTGAGACGGATGCAGATGCGGCGAGACGACGGCGGCGGGCACCCATAAAGGAATTGCCGCCGCCATGCAGACGGCTGGGCTTGGGGGCTTGCGGGGCAGGCTGTGCAAAAAGCCGCCGGATCGGTCACGTCATCCGGTCGGCTCGTTTAAACCCGGACTCTAGACTGATAACTCTCCTGCGTGGCTGGTATAGACCGTTATCCCATTGCCATCAGGATCGGCCAACTGGAAGTAGTCGTGACCAAACAATTGGTCTTGAGCAATTGCATCTACGGACAACCCCTTTTCCAGCAAAGTTGTCCTATACGTTTCCAGATCGTTCCTAGATTTTCCGTCAATCATCAAGTCGAGTCGTTCGTTAAAAAAAGCCCCGCGCTGGCCAAGCTGGCTAGAATTTAGTGAAGTTGGCAATTCATCGTTTTTATTGAATAGCAAAATGTGTGTACCGCCTCGCAATTCGATGATCGCTAAATTGGGAAATATCCCAAACGGACGCAAGCCCAATTTTGTGTAAAATTGATAACTGATATCAATGTTACTAACCTTCATGACAAAATGTCCGAAGGCTGCAGCCGGCAAATTGTTGTTCATATTTCCATCCTTGCTTGGCGATAAACGGTGCGACGGGCTTCCACGGCGCACACCGCCATGGTAATCCGACCGCTCAGTCGGAAATAGTTATGCGACTGGCCAGTCGGAAAAGCAAGGGGCTTAGTTTGACGCGTAGAAAGGAAATTGACCGGGATCGGATTCTGGATGCCGCCGAGAGCGTGATCCTCGATTCCGGAGGCCGAAGTTTCACGCTCGATGCCGTCGCTGAGCGGGCGGGCATCAGCAAGGGCGGTCTCGTCTATAACTTCGCGACCAAGGATGGGTTGGTCCGCGCGGCGTTGGAGCGCGAAGTCGCGCGCTTTCAAGAGGCGGTCGGTCGGCGGCTCGACGGCAAGTCAGTTGAGCCCTTCGAACTGGTCCTAGCTCACATTGAGGAAGCGCTCGATGAGGATGACGCCGCGACGCGCAAGGCGGCTTTCCTAGTCACCGCCTTGGTACACGCCCCCGATATGATGGAGCCAGCGCGACGCTATTACCGTGCGCTGCTCGATCCGCTCTTAGTGGAGTCAGGCGAGGCGCATGAGGTCCGCAACGCACTGCTGGCTGTCGAAGGAATTTTCCTGCTGCGAGGATTGGGCTTTGTCGAGGTCTCGGCAGAAGAGCACAGATCTGTCCTGCGCCACGCGCGTGATTCGGTCGCCGGAGCGCTGACCAAACATCAAGGCACCGATACCCCGTAGAGCTTTGGCTACCCGAAAACAGCACCTACGAACGTCGGGGTTGGGTCGGACTCTGTCGGAAGGGTCGGGTCGAAGCGCGGACGCTTTCTGCCTTGCCGCGTGGAGGTTGTCCGAGTTCCGGTTGCCTTCCTGAAACATGCATTGAAGCCGTCGAATTGCAGCGAACACCACTAGAATCGACATCGTTCGGGTCGTCTGGGAGCACGTTCAGTGAGCTTTGTTGAAGGTCAGGACCGAGCCAAGTTAGCCTTCTGCCGCCCAGCATCGACGATTACATCGCTACGGACTTGTTGGTTCGAGTGGTCGATGCGGCAACTGCGCCTTGAAGCCGAAATGCACACCTGGCGCCCAGCGCACTATCCACAGGCTCGTCGATCAGAAGCGCGCTGGACCGCATGGAGGCGCGGATCCATGCAGGCCCCAGCTTGATGACGATCCGACGATGCACGGTTGAGCATCCGTTTGGAACGATCAAGCGGATGTCAGGGGGCGGAAGATTCCTCACAAGAGGGCTCAAGGCGGTGAAGGCGGAAGCGGCGCTCTCTATCCTGGCCTTCAACATCCTCCACGCGGTCAACGCCTTCGGAGCGGCGGCGATCACGCCGTGCTGAGACGTGTCGTCGCCG